>NZ_JAOCLK010000005.1:0-142892 GCF_029845265.1 Ectopseudomonas oleovorans | reverse complement strand
TCCGTTCTTATGGGGGCTCCCGCGGGGAGCTGGGCATGCGCTTTGCTTGTATCAATAAATCCCGGAAGTCGCCGTTATAGCTATTACGGTTGTTGAGGAGTGTTCCCCGTGTTCGCCATCGTTTCCATGTTGCGTAGCCGTTTGTTGCGCCCGGTGTTCGTCGCGCTTGGCCTGGCCATGTTGGTGCAGGTCGGTTTGGCTGTTTGGCTGATGCGCGCCTCGGTCGACGGCATGGTCGAGGATCTGGCGCAGCGTCTGGGCGGTGAGAGCCGCCGCCTGGGTGAAGAGTTGAGCATGGCTGAGCGTGAGATGAGTCAGGGCCTCGCTGCGTTGGCCGGCAGTACCCGGGCTCGCCTTGGTGAGGGGCTTTCCGGGCAGTTGAAGGATGAGCAGGCTCAGTTGCGCGTGGTACTCGAGGGCAATCTCAAACAGTCCGGTCAGGCGCTCGCGCAATTGCTGGCTGGGGTGGCGCCGAAGTCCATTTGGGATCTGGATATTCCTGCGCTCACTGCGCTTACCCGAATCGCCCAGCAGGATCCGGCGGTGTTGTTCGCCATCATCTATGACGCCGATGGTCAGCGCCTGACGCGCAACTTCAATCGCAGTAATGCGCAGGTGCGTGAGCTGGTCGCTGCCGGGCAGGGTGACTCGCCGCTGGAGAAGCTGGTGGAGGCGGCCTCGCGTGATCCGCGTGTATACGTGGTCGAGGCGCAAATCAGTCCGATGGGGGCGTCGATCGGCAAGGTGCAGATGGGCCTGTCACTGGATGTGGTGGAAAAGGAGCTGGCCGCGCTCGACGGCCGCTTTGCGTCGTTGGTCAGTGGTGCCGGTGAGTTGGTCGACAGCAGCCTGGCAGGTGCTGCCGAGGAGGCGACCGGTGCGCTGCGCGAGCGTCTGCAGTCGGCTGAGCGCTACACCCAGGAAATGGCACGCAACGGTGGTGAGTCGGTGCGCGTGGCGGCGGATTCGCTGCGCTGGAACATCGCCCTCGGCCTGTTGATCGTGGGGGCGCTGGCAATGGTCGTGGTGGCGCTGGTGCTTGGCTGGCGAGTGCTCAGTCGCTTGCGCCTGCTCAGCGCGGCGCTGAACGATCTGGCGGCGGGCGAGGGCGATCTGACCCGGCGCGTGAGCATCGACAGTCAGGACGAGGTCGGCGAGATGGCCGATGCAGTCAATCGCTTCATCGCCAAGCTGCAACCCATCGTGCGTGAGTCGGGTGAGGTGGCGTTGCGTACCGGTGAGCAGATTCGCAGCTTGACTCAGCGCGGCGTGGCGGCCGAGGCAGCGGCCGGCCGGCAGCGTGATGAGGTGGCGGGTAGCCTGCAGGCGTTGGAGCAAATGGCCGACGAGGCGCAGGCGGAAAGCCAGGCCATGCAGGAGGCGCTGCAGCGCGTCGACACCATCCGCCAGGCGGCGCACGAGAACGCGGCTATCGCTCAGCGTCTGTCTGCGCTGATCGAGGGCTTGGTGGCGCGGGTGGCCGATGGCTCGGCAGTGATCGAGCGCCTGGCCAAGCAGAGCGAGCAGATCGAGGTGGTGCTGACGGTGATTCAGTCCATCGCCGAGCAGACCAACCTGCTGGCGCTCAATGCCGCCATCGAGGCGGCGCGCGCTGGCGAGAGTGGTCGCGGGTTTGCCGTGGTGGCTGACGAGGTGCGTGCGCTGGCGAGCAAGACTCAGCAGTCCACCGGCGATATCCAGACCCATATCGCTGCCCTGCAGCGGGGCGCGCAGGAGGCGGTCGCCGCCATCGCCCAGGCGGGCGCGCAAGGTAGTGAAGGGCTGCAGGTGCTGCGTGACAGTGCGCGCCTGCAGCAATCGGTGCAGCAGTCGGTAGACGAAGTGCATGGCGCCATCAATGCGGCAACTCAGGCCGCGGCACATCAGGCGGACGGTGCGGGAGCGGTACGCGGGCGTGTAGAGATCATTCATGCCGAAGCGCAGCGTGCGGCAGAGGCGGTGGCAGCGATAGCCGGCAATGCGCGCGCGTTGGACGAGCTGGCAGCTCAGCTCAAGGCCAGCCTAGGGCAATTCAAAGTGTAGGGTACGCAGTGCGCACCTCGCTGTTCTATGGTCTGGGCGGGGGGCGTAGCGCGCCCTGCGAGGAGGTCTGCTTTTTCGTGGGCAATAAAAAACCGAGCCATTGGCTCGGTTATTTGAAATTTGGTGCCCAGGAGAAGACTCGAACTTCCACGACCGTTAAGTCACTGATACCTGAAACCAGCGCGTCTACCAATTCCGCCACCTGGGCACTACAGCAATGTTCGTCGTTGCCGACACGGAGCGTTGCATCCGTTTATTTGTAAAGTGGGTTATCAAACCACTTCACGAAATTTGGTGCCCAGGAGAAGACTCGAACTTCCACGACCGTTAAGTCACTGATACCTGAAACCAGCGCGTCTACCAATTCCGCCACCTGGGCACAGAAACCGATGAATCATCATCTGCTTCGTGTTACAACGTCTGCTCGACGCTGTGGGCGCGAACTATACGGGCGGGCATTTACCTTGTAAACCCCTGACCCCAAAAAATTATTGTCGCCGGAAAAGCTGCCTTGAATGACGTTTTCGCGCTTCAATAGGCAAATGGCATACACCTTTTATACATAAGCATAGGTAATCCTTCCTACATGGCCGATTGGCAATCCCTCGATCCCGAGGCCGCCCGCGAGGCGGAAAAATACGACAACCCCATCCCCAGTCGCGAACTGATCCTGGCCCATCTGGCCGAGCGAGGTTCGCCCGCCAGTCGCGAGCAGCTGGTCGAAGAGTTCGGTCTCGATACCGAGGACCAGCTTGAAGCGCTGCGCCGCCGCCTGCGCGCCATGGAGCGCGATGGTCAGCTCATCTATACCCGCCGCGGCACCTACGCGCCGGTGGACAAGCTCGATCTGATCTGCGGGCGCATTAGCGGTCACCGCGACGGCTTCGGCTTCCTCGTGCCGGATGACGGCAGTGATGACCTTTTCCTCAGTCCGGCGCAGATGCGTCTGGTGTTCGATGGTGACCGTGCCCTGGTGCGCGTGGCCGGTCTCGACCGGCGCGGCCGTCGCGAAGGCAGCATCGTCGAGGTGATCAGCCGTGCTCACGAGAGCATCGTCGGCCGTTACTACGAAGAGAACGGCATCGGCTTCGTCGTTGCCGACAATCCCAAGATCCAGCAGGAAGTGCTGGTCACCCCAGGGCGCACTGCCGGTGCGCGCATTGGTCAGTTCGTCGAGATCAAGATCACTCACTGGCCTACGCAGCGTTTCCAGCCGCAGGGCGACATCGTCGAGGTAATCGGCAACTACATGGCGCCGGGCATGGAGATCGACGTGGCGCTGCGCAGCTACGACATCCCGCACGTCTGGCCCGAGGCGGTAGTCAAGGAAGCGCGCAAGCTCAAGCCTGAGGTGGAGGAGAAGGACAAGGAGAAGCGCATCGACTTGCGCCATCTGCCTTTCGTCACCATCGATGGTGAAGACGCCCGCGACTTCGACGATGCGGTCTACTGCGAGAAGAACAGCAGCCGTTGGAAGTTGTTCTCCGGTGGCTGGAAACTCTACGTGGCCATCGCCGACGTCTCGCACTACGTCAAGGTCGGCTCGGCGCTGGATGCCGAGGCGGTCGTGCGCGGCAACTCGGTGTATTTCCCCGAGCGCGTCGTACCGATGCTGCCGGAGGAACTGTCCAACGGCCTGTGCTCGCTCAACCCGCATGTCGATCGCCTTGCCATGGTCTGCGAAATGACCATGTCCAAGAGCGGCCAGATGGTCGACTACAAGTTCTACGAGGCGGTGATCCACTCCCATGCGCGCCTGACCTACAACAAGGTCAGCCTGATGCTGGAAGATCCCAAGAGCAGCGAGGGCAAGTCCCTGCGCAGCGAGTACAAGGAGGTCCTGCCGCACCTCAATCAGCTCTACGCGCTGTATCAGGTACTGGCCGCCGCTCGTCACGAGCGCGGCGCCATCGACTTCGAGACCCAGGAAACCCGCATCATCTTCGGCGAAGGGCGCAAGATCGCGGAGATCCGCCCGACCCAGCGCAACGATGCGCACAAACTGATCGAGGAGTGCATGCTGGCCGCCAACGTGGCCACCGCGCGCTTCATGCAGGATCACCAGATCCCGTCACTGTATCGCGTGCACGGTGGCCCGCCGCCGGAGCGCCTGGAGAAACTCAACGCCTTCCTCGGTGAGCTGGGGTTGTCGCTGCAGCGTGGCAAGTCCAAGGATGGTCCGTCACCCAAGGACTATCAGCGCCTGCTGGAAAGCATCCGCGAGCGCCCGGACTATCACCTGATCCAGACCGTGATGCTGCGTTCGCTGAGTCAGGCGGTGTACAGCGCGCAGAACGAAGGGCACTTCGGCCTCAATTACGAGGCTTACACTCACTTCACCTCGCCGATCCGTCGCTATCCCGACCTGTTGGCGCATCGTGCCATTCGCAGCGTGATCCGTTCCAAGCGCGACACCAAGCACGTGGAGCGTGCCGGTGCGGCAGTCATGCCCAAGGCGCGTATCTATCCGTACGACGAAGCGACCCTGGAAAAGCTCGGCGAGCAGTGCTCGATGACCGAGCGCCGTGCCGACGAAGCGACCCGCGACGTGGTCAACTGGCTCAAGTGCGAGTTCATGCAGGATCGTGTCGGTGAGACCTTCCCCGGTGTGATCACTGCCGTGACCGGTTTCGGTATTTTCGTCGAGCTGCGCGACATATACGTCGAGGGCCTGGTGCATGTGACCGCGCTGCCGGCCGACTACTACCACTTCGACCCGGTTCACCATCGTCTGTCCGGCGAGCGCAGTGGGCGCAGCTTCCGCTTGGGCGATAGCGTCGAGGTCAAGGTCATGCGCGTCGATCTCGACGAGCGCAAGATTGAATTCGAACTGTCCCAGGCCGCTGAGCGTGAGGCCATTGGTCGTGGCAGTCGCGCTGGCAAGGCGCCGAGCATGGGCAATACCGACGTGCAGAAGAGCCGAGACGTGAAGAAGGCGCTGCTGGCCGGCGCCAAGGCTGGCAAGGGCGCTGCCGGCAAGTCGGCGAGCAAGCCGGCCGGTGGTGCGCGCAAAGGCTCCGGGCGTAGTGACAGTGCCCCGCCAGCTGCCGGAAAGCCGCGCAAGCGTAAGGCCAAGTCATGAGTGATCTGGAAAAGATCTACGGCGTACATGCCGTAGAGGCCATGCTGCGTCATCATCCCAAACGGGTGAAGCAGGTCTGGCTGGCCGATGGTCGCAGTGATCCTCGGGTGCAGCCCTTGCTGGAGCTGGCTGCGCAGTCTCGCGTAAAAGTGGGGCAGTGCGAGCGCCGTGAGATGGACGCCTGGGTCGAGGGTGTGCACCAGGGTGTGGTTGCCGATGTCAGCCCCAGTCAGGTCTGGGGCGAGGCGATGCTCGAGGAGTTGCTTGAGCGCTGCGAGGGCCCGCCTTTGCTGCTGGTGCTCGACGGCGTGACCGACCCGCACAACCTTGGGGCTTGTCTGCGCACGGCAGATGCCGCCGGCGCGTTGGCGGTGATTGTGCCCAAGGACAAATCGGCAACCCTCAACGCCACGGTACGCAAGGTGGCCTGTGGTGCTGCCGAGGTGATTCCGCTGGTGGCGGTGACCAACCTGGCGCGCAGTCTGGAGAAGTTGCAGCAGCGCGGCCTGTGGGTGGTTGGTACGGCCGGTGAGGCCGAGCTTGAGGTCTATCAGCAGGACATGACCGGGCCGACCGTGCTGGTCATGGGGGCCGAGGGCAAGGGAATGCGCCGTTTGACCCGCGAGCATTGCGATTACCTGGTCAAGCTGCCCATGAGCGGCAGTGTCAGCAGTCTCAACGTCTCGGTTGCTACCGGGGTCTGCTTGTTCGAGGCGGTGCGTCAGAGAAACAATAAGCGTCAGGTAAAAAGCTCCAAGTAACAGCGATTACTGCGGGCCGGTGTGCGTGCTGCGTACCCCGGCCGTCGTAGGGCGTACTCGGCTTTGGCATTCTGCGCTGCTCTACCTCCTGCATTCAGCAGTCGTCACGAAGCAGTACGCCAGGTGTCCTGATGGAGCGTAATGCTGGACTCGGTATGCCTTGGCGGACTGTTCGCTGCGCTCCTGGGTCCGCCCTACGTCCTAGGGTTTGTTGCCGTTTCGCGCACGGCCGCGACGGAGCCAGTTTTTGCGTGGGGCTAGGCGCGAGACGCGAAGTTTGGTCGCCCAAATGAGCCGTCGAGTAACGACGTACCACGCAAAAACTGGCCCGTCCCTTCGGGTTGCGCGGCAAATTGCGCCATGCGTCGTTGCTGGATTTGGCAGGGGAACGACCATTACCTGCATCCCGCGCCTCGCGTGGCGCAATTTGGCGCAGCAACGCGGCTCACGTCGAAACGGCAACAGACCCTAGTCCTATGCTCTGCGCTCCAGGTTGTCTTACGCTCGGGGCCTGCTGCCCACGGATGCGCCCGCGGCTGGCTGTTCAAATAATCGCCAATCTGCCTTGCGTGCGGCGAGGGGCTTCTCTAGAATGGCGCCCCTTGCCGTGACGGCAGGCCCTTTCGCGCCTACCGCCTGGCAAGCTCATCACGAGAAAAACCCACTCCTTGCCTGACCACCTTAGTTGGCAGGCTACAACCCGTAAGGAGCATTTATGCGTCATTACGAAATCATCTTTCTGGTTCACCCGGACCAGAGCGAGCAAGTCGGCGGCATGGTCGAGCGTTACACCAAGCTGATCGAAGAAGACGGTGGCAAGATTCACCGCCTGGAAGATTGGGGCCGTCGTCAGCTGGCTTACGCCATCAACAACGTCCACAAAGCCCACTACGTGATGCTCAACGTAGAGTGCACCGGCAAGGCCCTGGCCGAGCTGGAAGACAACTTCCGCTACAACGACGCCGTGATCCGTAACCTGGTCATCCGTCGCGACGAGGCCGTCACTGGCCAGTCCGAGATGCTGAAGGCCGAAGAAAACCGCAGTGAGCGCCGCGAGCGTCGTGAACGTCCTGAAAACGCCGAGTCCAACGACGGCGATGACAGCGACAGCAACGACAGCGACAACGCTGACGAGTAATCCACGGATCTATTGAGGAGCCAATCACATGGCACGTTTCTTCCGTCGTCGTAAATTCTGCCGCTTCACCGCTGAAGACGTGAAAGAGATCGATTTCAAAGATCTCAACACCCTGAAAGCCTACATCTCGGAAACCGGCAAAATCGTTCCTAGCCGTATCACCGGTACCAAGGCTCGTTATCAGCGTCAGCTGGCCACCGCTATCAAGCGCGCCCGCTTCCTGGCCCTGCTGCCCTACACCGACAGCCACGGCCGCTGAGACCGGGCAGTCGACAAGAGTTAAGGAATAGATCGCATGCGCGCCCTGGCTGAATACATCATGCGCGGCCGTATGCAGGCCACCCTCGTGGTGGTGGGATCGGCAGCGATGCCGCTGTTGTTCTGGTTGAGTGCCGCCGCTGGCAGCCTGGTGCTGTTGCGGCGTGGAGCCAGTGATGCCATCGGCATCCTGGCCTGGGCCATGCTACCGGCGATTGCCTGGTGGTATTTCGGCGAACCGCGCACCTTGCTGGTGCTGGTCGGCGCGCTGGGGTTGGCGTTGTTGTTGCGCGCCAACTGGACCTGGAACCGCATACTGCTGAGCAGTGTGGCGCTGGGCCTGGTGTATGGATTTGTCCTTGGGGCAGTGTTCCGCGAACCCATCGCGGCCATGGCTGGTGAGCTGCAGAAGCTGCTGCCAACCATGTTCGATGGGGCTCACCAGCAATTGTCGGTGGGTGAACGCGAGCGTCTCGAGGCACTGATCGCACCGGTGCTGACCGGACTGCTGGCAGCCTTGCTGCAGATTCTGAGCTTGCTGAGCCTGATCCTTGGGCGTTACTGGCAGGCCGTGTTGTACAACCCTGGCGGTTTTGGTCGCGAGTTTCGCGCGCTGAGGCTGTCGCTGCCGCAGGCGCTGTTGCTGCTGGCGGGCATGATGCTAGGTCCCAATCTGGGGCCGCAGTTGGCCATGCTCACGCCGCTGTGCAGTGTGCCGCTGCTGTTCGCCGGGATCGCCCTGGTGCACGGCCTGGTGGATAAGGGTGGGCTCGCCCGCTTCTGGCTGGTGGGCATGTACATCACGCTCCTGCTGTTCATGCAGCTGATCTATCCGTTACTGGTGGTCTTGGCCATCGTCGACAGTCTGTTTGATTTTCGCGGTCGCCTGGCGCGCAAGAATGGCCCGGGCTCTGCGAACGGTGAAGGTTAAAAGTTAAGAGGTAAGACCCAAATGGAAGTCATCCTGCTGGAAAAAATCGCCAATCTGGGCAACCTGGGCGACAAAGTGAACGTTAAAGCCGGTTACGGCCGTAACTTCCTGCTGCCGCAAGGCAAAGCCACCGCTGCTACCGCTGAAAACGTAGCTGCGTTCGAAGCCCGTCGCGCCGAGCTGGAAAAAGCTGCTGCCGAGAAGAAAGCTTCCGCTGAATCTCGCGCTGCTCAGCTGGCTGAGCTGGAAGTCACCATCACCGCCACCGCTGGCGATGAAGGCAAGCTGTTCGGTTCCATCGGCACCCACGACATCGCTGACGCCCTGACCGCCTCCGGCGTTGAAGTGGCCAAAGCTGAAGTTCGTCTGCCGAACGGCACCATTCGCCAGATTGGCGAATACGACGTAGCTGTGCACCTGCACACCGACGTTGAAGCCACCGTCAAGGTGATCGTGGTCGCTGCTTAATCAAGTAGCCGCCAGGCGGACTTGCGCTGTAGCGTAGGTCTGCTGACAATCGGGCACGGTATCGCTCTGCGATCCGTGCCCTTTGTTTTTCTATCGCAGTATTTTCTTCCCGAGCCTATGAACGACATCAGCATTCCCGAGCAATACGACCTGCAGACTGCCGCCCTGAAAGTGCCACCGCACTCCATCGAGGCGGAACAGGCGGTGCTCGGCGGCCTGATGCTCG
Source organism: Ectopseudomonas oleovorans (assembly GCF_029845265.1). NCBI lineage: Bacteria > Pseudomonadati > Pseudomonadota > Gammaproteobacteria > Pseudomonadales > Pseudomonadaceae > Ectopseudomonas > Ectopseudomonas oleovorans. The sequence goes on along the minus strand of NZ_JAOCLK010000005.1, from coordinate 133,985 downwards.
ACAACAATGCCTGGGAGCGCGTGCTCGATGGTGTGTCGGATGTCGACTTCTATCGCCACGACCACCGGCTGATCTTCCGCGCCATCTTCAAGCTGGCCGAGCGTAACGAACCCTTCGACGTGGTGACCCTGTCCGAGCAGTTGGACAAGGAAGGGCAACTGTCGCAGGTCGGCGGTCTGGCCTATCTCGCCGAGCTGGCGAAGAACACGCCGTCGGTGGCCAACATCAAGGCCTATGCGCAGATCATTCGTGAGCGCGCCACCCTGCGCAAGCTGATCAGCATCAGCAACGAGATTGCCGACAGTGCCTACGCCCCGGAAGGCCGTACCGGCGAGGAGATTCTCGACGAAGCGGAGCGCCTGATCTTCCAGATCGCCGAAGACCGCCCCAAGACTGGCGGGCCGGTGGGCATCAACGACATTCTGGTCAAGGCCATCGACCGCATCGACACGCTGTTCAACAACGGCGACGCGATTACCGGTCTGTCCACCGGCTTCGATGACCTGGATAACCTGACCAGCGGTCTGCAGCCGGCCGACATGATCATCGTCGCTGGCCGTCCGTCGATGGGTAAGACCACCTTCGCCATGAACCTGGTGGAAAACGCGCTGATGCGTAGCGACAAGGCGATCCTAGTGTACTCGCTGGAGATGCCTTCGGAGTCCATCGTCATCCGTATGCTCGCCTCGCTGGGGCGCATTGACCAGACCAAGGTGCGTGCCGGCCAGCTGGATGACGACGATTGGCCGCGGCTGACCAGCGCGGTCAACCTGCTCAACGACCGCAAGCTGTTCATCGACGATACCGCCGGTATTTCCCCGAGCGAGATGCGGGCGCGCACGCGGCGTCTGGCACGCGAGCACGGTGAGATCGGCCTGATCATGGTCGACTACCTGCAGCTGATGCAGATTCCCGGTTCCAGCGGCGATAGCCGGGTCAACGAGATTTCCGAGATATCGCGCTCGCTCAAGGGCCTTGCCAAGGAATTCAACTGCCCGGTCATTGCCCTGTCGCAGCTCAACCGTGGCCTGGAGCAGCGCCCGAACAAGCGCCCGATCAACTCCGACTTGCGTGAGTCCGGTGCAATCGAGCAGGACGCCGACATCATCCTGTTCGTCTACCGCGACGAGGTGTACCACCCGGAGACCGAGTACAAGGGCGTGGCCGAGATCATCATCGGCAAGCAGCGTAACGGCCCGCTGGGTACCGCGCGCCTGGCCTTCCTCGGCAAGTATTCGCGCTTCGAGAACCTGGCACCGGGTAGCTACCAGTTCGAGGACGAATAACCGCGCGAGCAGTGTAGGAGCGAGCTCTGCTCGCGAATCAAGCAAGGTGAACGTTTCGCCAGCAGAGCCCGTGGCTACGGCAACAGTCTGATCTCGCTCAATGAAAACGGGCGCCCAGCGGTTAAGATGGGCGCCCGTTTTTTGTTCAGGCCTTCCGTCATGCGTCCGCTTGCCGCCATCGTCGACCTCTCAGCCATCGCTCATAACTACGCCGTGGCCAAGCGCTGCGCGCCCGGGCGCCAGGCCTTCGCCGTGGTCAAGGCCAACGCCTATGGTCATGGTGTGCGCGAGGTGGTCACGGCGTTGCACGAGATTGCCGATGGCTTCGCCGTGGCCTGTCTGGAGGAGGCGGCCGAGGTGCGCGCCATGCACGGTGAGGCGCGCATCCTGCTGCTGGAGGGCTGTTTCGAGGCCAGTGAATATGCCATCGCCGCGCAACTGGGGCTGGATCTGGCGCTGCAGAGCACGGCGCAGGCCGAGGCGCTGATTGCCAGTGAGCTGGTGCGTCCGCTCAACGTCTGGCTCAAGCTGGATTCGGGCATGCACCGCCTCGGTTTCGATGCCGCCAGCCTGCGCCACTGGCATGCACGGCTCGAAGACGCCGAGCAGGTTGCCGAGCTCAACCTGCTTAGCCATTTCGCCTGCGCCGACGAGCGCGGCCATCCGCTGACGGAGCTGCAGGTCGAGCGCTTTCTCGATCTGCTGGATCTGGATTTCAATCATCGTTCGCTGGCGAACTCGGCGGCCGTGCTGACCATTCCAGCGGCGCATATGGATTGGCTGCGCCCCGGCATCATGCTCTACGGTGCCACGCCGTTCGCCGAACTGAGTGCGCGCGAACTGGGGCTGAAACCGGCCATGACCCTGGCTGCGCGGGTGATCGCCGTGCGTGAGGTGGCAGTCGGTGAAAGCGTTGGTTATGGCGCGGCCTGGGTGGCCGAGCGGCCTTCGCGTATTGCCACGGTCAGCTGTGGTTATGCCGATGGTTATCCGCGTCACGCGCCCAGTGGCACGCCGGTGTTGATCGAGGGGCAGCGCGCCAAGCTGGCGGGCAGGGTGTCGATGGACATGTTGGCGGTGGATATCACGGACCTACCGGAAGCAGATGTAGATTCGCCGGTGGAGTTGTGGGGCGGCCAGTTGCCGGTGGATGAAGTGGCCATGGCGTGCGGCACTATCGGCTATGAGTTGCTGAGCAAGGTCACTGCGCGGGTGCCTCGGCGCTATATCGGCTAGCAGGCTGTTGAAAAACTACCTGCGTTGCCATTGCTGCGTTAAAAACAGGCTCGCGTGCGAGCCCAGTCAAAATGCTCATTTACAGCGCGTAAAGTCGAGCGCGACTCCGACCGTTTTTCGCCTGTTTTTGTGGGGCCGCCGTCGGTATTGCACTGGCTGCCTCGGCTCGGGCTTCCTGCTTCGCTCTACCTCCTGCATCCATGCAGTCGTCGCCTACGTTTTTCAACGGCCTGCTAGCCTAGGCCAGCCCGCTCGGGACTTTCAGTACGTCCAGCTCCAGGCAGGCCTGTTCGCTGAGCTCGCCATCGTCGCCATGCACGCGCGAATCGGAGCGGCCCAGTTCCTTTACCCGGTAAAGGGCCATGTCTGCCGCCTTGTACAGCCCGGTGAAATTTCTCGCATGGAGCGGGTAGAGCGCCACGCCGATGCTGATGGTCACGCGCAGGCGTTCGGCGCCGTAGTGCACGGGCTCGGATAGTTCTGCCAGCAGGCGTTCGGCGATCTCCCTGGCCTGGCTTTCGGCATCGCTGCCGCAGATCAGAGCGGCGAACTCATCGCCGCCCAGGCGGGCAACCGCATCGCCTGCGCGAACCTGCTCGCGCAGGCGCTTGGCGATTACCTGCAGCATCAGGTCACCGGCTGCGTGACCAAAACGGTCATTGATCGGCTTGAAGTGATCCAGGTCGATCAGCAGCAAAGCCACGCTCTCCTTGTGCCGCTCGGCGTGAGCCAGGGCCGACTCGCTACGCTCGACCAGATAGCGTCGATTGGGCAGTTCGGTCAGCGAGTCATGGAAGGCGGCGTGCTGCAGTTCGCGTTCGCGGTCGCGTAGCTGTTCGTTGGTCGCGGCCAACTCGGCGGTACGTGCGGTCACTGCAGCTTGCAGTTCGTCAGCGCTGGCCTGCAGTTGCGCCAAACGTGCGGTTTTCTCGCGATCGGCCTGTTGCAGGGCAACGGCGCGCTCCTGCTTGAGGATCTGGATGCGATAGGCCAGGGCGAAGGAGAACAGGATGGATTCGGCAGCCACTGCCAGAGGGAACACGTAGGCATTCCACTCGGCCGGCTGCAGCACGCCGGTGGTACGCAGCAGCAGAATGGCGACACTGCCCAGGACCAACCCGTAGCCGTACAGATACAGCTGCGCTGGGAAGAAACCCTGGCGCCAGCGGATTACGGCGCTGCCCAGGGCAGCAGGGATGCTGGTCAGCGACAGCAGGGCGATGGCCCAGGCAGCGAGGTAGCGCTGATCGAACAGGGTCAGAACGATGGCGATCAGGTAGATCACGCAGGCCATGTTCAGCAGATGATGCGCCCAGCGTACGTAAACGCGCGTCTGCAGCAGCGTCTGGGTGAAACGACTGGCGAACAGGCCCCACAACGACGGCAAGGTGATGCGGTCGAGCCACGCCGGCACCGGGTGGTTCGGCCACAGGTACTGCGCGCCGTGACCGGTCATGCTCATGATGAACAGCAGGGCGAAGGCGGTGGTCAGCACATACCAGAAATAGGCCTTGTCGCGCAGCGAGATGAGGATGAACAGGTTGTACAGCAGCAGTGCGAAGACCACGCCATAGATGACGCCGAGCGCCAGATTCTCGCGGGTGGCCAGTTGCGTGAGGTCGTCGAGCTGCCAGATGCGCAGCGGGAAGGAGTTGCCCGCCGGGTCGAAGGCGCGCAGGTAGAAGGTCGTTGGCTGTTCACCCAGGGTTGGCAGGTCGAACACCATGCGTCGGTAGGGGTGGTCGCGGTTTTCGCTGAAGGGGACTCGCTCGCCGGACTGACGCAACTGCCAGCCACCCTGGCCGTCAGGGAGATAGAGCTGCAGGTCCAGCTGAGTCACTGAGCCCACCTCCAGTACCCAGTAGGCGGGAGCGTACATGTCGCGTTGCAGAGTGAGTTTGATCCACCAGGGATTGAGGCTCTGGCCGACACTGGCACGGCCATTGGCCGGTTGAAAGCGCGACTGCTGCTCAGGCGCGGCGAGGTCATCGATGGCCAGAGTGCCCTGGTCGTCTTCCAGTAGCTCGATATGCGCATTGAGCGGCATGCCGCTGCTGGCGTCGGTGAGCACCACGGACGCCGCTGCCAGGCCCGTGGTCGACAGTCCCAACAGAAGAGCGAGCACTAAGGCGAAGCGCCGCGGCATAGATTTCCTGGAGTCGGCTGACCGAGTAGCTTGAGTATATGCACGGGATTGTTATCGGGCGAAAACAAATATGGCGTATGGCTACTGCAGGAAAATATCTGATTTTTCTGTCCTTTCTTTCCCCGGGTCGGTGTTGCGCCAGGGCCGATGCCCGGACCAGTGAGCCAGGCGCGTGCTTGAGCGTTCGTCGCCGTGCGCGCAGGCGGTATTAAACCCAGTGCAACAGTCTGGTTTGGTCAATATTTGTGCTATTATCCGCGCCCCTCGTGATAGCCCATTGATCAAAAAATATGCAAGCCGCCAAGCCGCTGTTCGACTATCCCAAGTACTGGGCCGAGTGTTTCGGGCCTGCGCCCTTCCTGCCGATGAGCCGGGAAGAGATGGATCAGCTCGGCTGGGACAGCTGCGACATCATCATCGTCACCGGTGATGCCTACGTCGACCATCCTTCGTTCGGCATGGCGATCATCGGCCGTCTGCTGGAAGCCCAGGGCTTTCGCGTGGGCATCATCGCCCAGCCGAACTGGCAGTCCAAAGACGACTTCATGAAGCTCGGCGAGCCGAATCTGTTCTTCGGTGTCGCAGCCGGCAACATGGACTCGATGATCAACCGCTACACCGCCGACAAGAAGATTCGCTCCGACGACGCCTATACGCCCGGCGGCCTGGCCGGCAAGCGCCCGGATCGCGCCAGCCTGGTCTATAGCCAGCGCTGCAAGGAGGCCTATACCCATGTGCCGGTGGTGCTCGGTGGCATCGAGGCGTCCTTGCGCCGTATCGCCCATTACGACTACTGGCAGGACAAGGTGCGCCGCTCGATCCTGATGGACGCCACCGCCGACATCCTGCTCTACGGCAACGCCGAGCGTGCCGTGGTGGAAATCGCCCAGCGCCTGTCGCGAGGCGAGAAGGTCGAGGCCATCACCGATGTGCGCGGTACTGCATTCATCCGCCGCGATACGCCCGAGGGCTGGTTTGAGGTCGACTCGACCCGTATCGATCGCCCCGGCCGCGTCGACAAGATCATCAACCCCTACGTCAATACGCAGGACACCGAGGCCTGCGCCATCGAGCAGGCCAAAGGGCCGGTCGAAGACCCGAATGAAGCCAAGGTCGTGCAGATTCTCGAAAGCCCGCGCATGACCCGCGACAAGACGGTGATCCGCCTGCCGTCGTTCGAGAAGGTGCGCAACGACCCTGTGCTCTACGCCCATGCCAACCGCGTGCTGCACCTGGAAACCAACCCGGGCAACGCTCGCGCGCTAGTGCAGAAGCATGGCGAGGTGGACGTCTGGTTCAACCCGCCACCCATCCCCATGACCACCGAGGAAATGGACTACGTGTTCGGCATGCCCTATGCGCGTGTGCCGCACCCAGCGTATGGCAAGGAGAAGATCCCGGCCTACGAGATGATCCGTTTCTCGGTGAACATCATGCGCGGCTGCTTCGGCGGCTGCACCTTCTGCTCGATCACCGAGCACGAGGGCCGCATCATCCAGAACCGTTCGCACGAGTCGATCATCCGTGAGATCGAGGAAATGCGCGACAAGGTGCCGGGCTTCACCGGCGTGGTCTCCGACCTCGGCGGGCCGACCGCCAACATGTACCGCATCGCCTGCAAGGACCCGGAGATCGAGAAGCACTGCCGCAAGCCGTCGTGCGTGTTCCCCGGTATCTGCGAGAACCTCAATACCGATCACTCCTCCCTGATCGAGCTGTACCGCAAGGCGCGTGCGCTGCCGGGCGTGAAGAAGATTCTGATTGCTTCTGGCCTGCGCTACGACCTGGCCGTCGAGTCACCGGAGTACGTCAAGGAGCTGGTGACCCACCACGTCGGCGGTTACCTCAAGATCGCCCCGGAGCACACTGAGCGCGGCCCGCTGGACAAGATGATGAAGCCGGGTATCGGCAGCTACGACCGCTTCAAGCAGATGTTCGAGAAGTACTCGAAAGAGGCGGGCAAGGAGCAGTACCTGATCCCGTACTTCATCGCCGCTCATCCGGGCACCACCGACGAGGACATGATGAACCTCGCCCTGTGGCTCAAGCGCAACGGCTTCCGCGCCGACCAGGTACAGGCCTTCTACCCGTCGCCGATGGCCACGGCCACGGCCATGTACCACTCGGGCAAGAACCCGCTACGCAAGGTCACCTACAAGAGCGATGGCGTGGAGATCGTCAAGAGCGAGCAGCAGCGTCGCCTGCACAAGGCCTTCCTGCGCTATCACGATCCCAAGGGCTGGCCGCTGCTGCGTGAAGCGCTGGAGCGCATGGGCCGTAGCGATCTGATCGGCAATGGCAAGCACCACCTGATCCCAACCTACCAACCGCAGACCGACGAGTACCAGAGCGCACGGCGCAAAAACTCGACGCCAGCGGGCAGCAAGAAAGTCGGCAAGATCCTCACCCAGCACAACGGCCTGCCGCCACGCGCCAGCGATGGCGCCAAGCCCTGGGACAAGCGCGAGCAGGCCAAGGCAGCGGCGTTCGCCAAGTTGCAGGAGCAGAAGAAAAACAGCGGCAAAGGTGCCAGCGGCAAGAAGAAGCCGCGTCCAGCTGTGCCGCGTTGAACATGACGCCAGCTTCGAGCTGGCGTAATGCTGTTTGCATGGTCGAATGAGTTAGAGTGCCGCTGCTGTCAGTTGTGCTCTGCGCCATTGCTGTGCATTCACTCGAGGCTGGTGCGGGTTACGCACTGCTATAGGGCTTGCCTCAATGCTCACCCTTGGAAAACGGTGTTGCGGCCCTGGCATAAGTCTTGCGCTGCACTGGGTATCGTCCAGGCTAGCAGGAGGCCGCCGTGTCGATTCATGTCGCGCTGCACCATGTCACCCACTACCGCTACGACCGTGCGGTCAACCTTGGGCCGCAGGTCGTGCGTCTGCGCCCGGCACCGCACAGTCGCACGCGTATCCTTTCCTACGCGCTGAAGGTCGAACCGGGCCAGCACTTCATCAACTGGCAGCAGGACCCGCAGGGCAACTACCTGGCGCGCCTGGTGTTTCCCGAGAAGACTCGCGAGTTCAAGGTCGAGGTGGACCTGGTCGCCGAGATGGCGGTGTTCAACCCCTTCGACTTCTTCCTCGAACCCTATGCCGAGCGCATTCCCTTCGCTTACACCGAGGGCGAGCAGCGCGAGCTGGCGCCTTATCTGGTCAAGCTGCCGGCCACGCCGCTGTTCGCCAAGTACCTGGCCGGCATTTCCCGCGAGCCGGTGCCCAGCATCGATTTCCTGGTGGCGCTGAATCAACGCCTGTCTATCGATATCCGTTACCTGATCCGCATGGAGCCGGGTGTGCAGACGCCGGAACAGTCGCTCGAGCTGGCCGCCGGTTCGTGCCGTGATTCGGCCTGGCTGCTGGTGCAACTGCTGCGTCACCTGGGGCTGGCGGCGCGCTTCGTCTCCGGTTACCTGATCCAGCTCACGGCCGACGTCAAAGCTCTCGACGGTCCCTCCGGCACCGATAAGGATTTCACCGACCTGCACGCCTGGTGTGAGGTGTATTTACCCGGGGCCGGCTGGGTCGGTCTCGATCCCACTTCAGGCCTGTTTGCCGGCGAAGGTCATATCCCGCTGGCCTGCAGCCCGGAGCCATCCTCGGCGGCGCCGATCACCGGTGGTCTGGACGAGTGCGAGGTGGAATTCGAGCACCTGATGAGCGTCGAGCGTGTGTGGGAAGCACCACGCGTCACCAAGCCCTACAGCGAGGCGCAGTGGCAGGCGATCCAGGCGCTGGGCCAACAGATCGACGATGACCTGCACAAGCACGACGTGCGCCTGACCATGGGCGGCGAGCCGACCTTCGTCGCTCTCGATTATCCCGATGACGACGAGTGGAACACCGCCGCGCTCGGGCCGAACAAGCGCCGCCTGGCGGCCGACCTGTTCTATCGCCTGCGCAACCATTACGCGCCCAAGGCGCTGGTGCATTTCGGTCAGGGCAAGTGGTACCCCGGCGAGCAGTTGCCGCGTTGGTCGCTGAACTGCTTCTGGCGTCGCGATGGTGAGCCGCTGTGGCACGACCCCAAGCTGCTGGCTGACGAAAAGCGTGGCTATGGCGCGACGGCAGAAACTGCCGAGCGTTTCCTGGGGACGCTGGCCGCGCATCTGGGGGTGGATGCTGGCAACGTTTTTCCGGCCTATGAGGATTGGTTCTATTACCTGTGGCGCGAGCGCAAGCTGCCGGACAACGTCACCCCGGATGACCCGCGCTTGAGTGATCCGCTGGAGCGCGAGCGCCTGCGCAAGGTGTTCGATCAAGGGCTCGACTCGGTGGTTGGCCACGTGCTGCCGTTGGCGCGTCAGGTGGTGGGCGAGGGCTGGCAGAGTGGGCGCTGGTTCCTGCGTGACGAGCATTGCCGTCTGTTGCCGGGCGACTCGGCGCTGGGTTATCGCCTGCCACTCGATTCGCTGCCCTGGGTCAGCCAGGCCGATTACCCCTACATCAATCCGGTCGACCCCAGCCAGGCGTTGCCGCCGTTGCCCAGTCCGGCGCAGATCCAGCGTCAGCTGCGCGGTGTCTGGCGCGGCGCCAGTGCCGGCCAGCAGAGCGCGCGCCCGGCCAACGGGCAATCGGCTGCCGGCATCGTCCGTACCGCGCTGTGCGCCGAGCCCCGCGATGGCCGCCTGTATCTGTTCATGCCGCCGCTGAGCCACCTCGAAGACTATCTGGAGCTGGTCGCGGCCATCGAGGCCGTGGCTGCCGAGCTTAAATGCCCGGTGCTGCTGGAGGGCTACGAGCCGCCGCTGGACCCGCGCCTGCAGTATTTCCGCGTCACCCCCGACCCGGGCGTGATCGAGGTCAACATCCACCCGGCTGCCAGTTGGGATGAGCTGGTCGAGCGCTGCGAATTTCTCTACGAGGCGGCGCGGCAGTCGCGTCTGTCCAGCGAGAAATTCATGATCGACGGACGCCACACCGGCACCGGCGGCGGCAACCACTTCGTCCTCGGTGGGGCGACGCCGGGGGATTCGCCCTTCCTGCGCCGTCCCGATCTGCTGCGTAGCCTGATCAGCTATTGGCACAACCACCCGTCGCTGTCCTATCTGTTCAGCGGGTTGTTCATCGGCCCGACGTCACAGGCGCCACGTGTCGATGAGGCGCGCAACGATGCGCTGTACGAGCTGGAGATTGCCTTCGCGCAGATGCCCGAACCGGGGCGCGACTGCCCGCCGTGGCTGGTCGACCGCCTGCTGCGCAACCTACTGGTGGACGTCACCGGCAATACCCACCGCGCCGAGTTCTGCATCGACAAGCTGTACTCGCCGGACTCGGCCACTGGTCGCCTGGGCCTGCTCGAACTGCGCGCCTTCGAGATGCCGCCGCATGCGCAGATGAGCCTGGCTCAGCAACTGTTGCTGCGTGCGCTGATCGCGCGTTTCTGGCAGGAGCCCTATCGGCCGGCGAAGCTGGTGCGTTGGGGCACCGAGTTGCACGACCGCTACCTGCTACCGCATTTCATCGAGCAGGACTTCGCCGATGTGCTGCAGGAACTGGGTGCCTTTGGCTATCGCCTGCGCAGCGAATGGTTCGCCCCGCATTTGGAGTTCCGCTTTCCCAAGGCCGGCGACTTCATGGTCAAGGGTATCGACCTGGAAGTGCGCCAGGCGCTGGAGCCTTGGCACGTGCTGGGTGAGGAGGGGGCGGTCGGTGGCACCGTACGCTACGTCGACTCGTCGCTGGAGCGCATGCAGGTGAAGGTGAACGGCATGGCGCCGGATCGCTACGTGCTGACCTGCAACGGCATGCCGGTGCCGTTGCGCCCGACCGGCAAGGTCGGCGAGTTCGTCGGTGGCGTGCGTTTCCGCGCCTGGCAGCCGGCCAGTTGCCTGCAGCCGACCATTGGCGTGCATGCGCCGCTGGTGTTCGACCTCATCGACACCTGGATGCAGCGTTCGCTGGGTGGTTGCCAGTACCATGTCGCGCATCCGGGCGGTCGTAACTACGACAGCCTGCCGGTCAACGCCTACGAGGCCGAGAGCCGGCGCCTGGCACGCTTCTTCCGCCTGGGCCACAGCCCCGGCAAGCGCCCTGTCATGCAGCCGATAGACAATAATGAACTGCCGATGACCCTGGATCTGCGTCGCGTTTGATTGAACAACCCGTAGGAGCCCGCTTGCGGGCGATTCGATGCACGCATAAAAGCATCGCCCGCAAGCGGGCTCCTACAGGGAACGCCTTGCGCCAAACCTTTTCGAGCCTGCCATGCACGACCTGCTAGCCGATTACCCGCCGCCTAACGGCGCCTACCACGAACTGCTCGACGCCAAGGGTAACGTGCGCCCGCACTGGCGCCGTCTGTACGAGCAACTGGCGCGCAGCCGCCCGGAGCACCTGGCGCAGCGTGAGGCCATGCTGGCGCGGCAGATCCAGGAAAACGGCGTTACCTACAACGTCTATGCCGACCCGGATGGCGCTGATCGCCCGTGGGAACTCGACCTGCTGCCCAACCTGATCCCCGCTGACGAGTGGCAGCAGATCGCCGCCGGCGTGGCGCAGCGTGCGACCCTGCTCAACCGCGTGCTGGCCGATCTCTACGGCCCGCAGAAGCTGATTGCCGAAGGCCTGCTGCCGACCGAGCTGGTGTTCGGCCATAACAACTTCCTCTGGCCCTGTCAGGGCATGCAGGCACCGGGCGGCACCTGGCTGCACCTGTATGCGGTGGATCTTGCCCGGGCGCCGGACGGGCGCTGGTGGGTCACCGCCGACCGCACCCAGGCACCCTCCGGTGCCGGTTATGCGCTGGAGAACCGGCAGATCGTCTCGCGCGCCTTCCCCGAGCTGTACCGCGATCTGCGCGTGCAGTACTTGGCCAGCTTCTTCCGTACCCTGCAGGACACCCTGGCACGCCAGGCGCCGAGCGGTGGCGAGACGCCGCTGGTGGTGCTGCTGACGCCAGGGCGCTTCAACGAAAGCTATTTCGAGCACCTGTACCTGGCGCGCCAGCTCGGTTATCCGCTGGTCGAAGGCAGCGACCTGACCGTGCGCGACGCCACCCTCTACCTCAAGACCCTGGCCGGCCTGCGCCGCGTGCATGCGGTGTTGCGCCGCCTCGATGACGACTACTGCGACCCGCTGGAGCTGCGCACCGATTCCGCCCTTGGCGTGCCCGGCCTGCTCGAAGCCGTGCGCCGTGGTCGCGTGCTGGTAGCCAATGCCCTGGGCAGTGGCGTGCTGGAGTCGCCCGGTCTGCCCGGCTTTTTGCCGGCGATCAGCGAGCACCTGTTGGGTGAGGAACTGCTATTGCCGTCCATTGCCAGTTGGTGGTGCGGCGAGCCGCCGGTGCTGGACGAGGCGCTGGAGAAACTCGACCAGTTGCTGGTGCGCCCGGCGTTCCCCTCGCAGAGCTTTACGCCGGTGTTCGGTCGTGACCTGGACGAGGCGCAGCGCGTCAAGCTGGCCGCGCGCCTCAAACAGAGACCCTACGCCTACGTGGCACAGGCGCGGGCCAAGTTGTCGCTGGCGCCGGTGTGGGATGGCAGCGGTTTGCAGCCGCGGGCCATCGGCATGCGCGTGTTCGCCGTGGCCAGCGCCGATGGCTACCGGGTGATGCCGGGTGGCCTGACCCGCGTGGCCGCCGAGGCCGATGCCGAGGTGGTGTCGATGCAGCGCGGCGGGGTGAGCAAGGACACCTGGGTACTCGGCACGCGGCAGAGCGGTGGCGAGCCCTGGCAGACGCAACGCACCCTGGGCACTGCCGACCTGGTGCGCAGCGACCCCTTCCTGCCTTCACGCGTGGTGGAGAACCTGTACTGGTTCGGTCGTTACGCCGAGCGCTGCGAGGGCAATGCGCGCCTGCTGCGCATCATGCTGGCGCGCTACGTCGATGACGATGACGACCCGCAGGCGCTGCAGAGCGCGCTGGCATTGGCGCAGGAATTGGGCCTGCTGGCAGATCCCGAGGAGGGCGAGCTGGCCGAGCGTCTGTTGCAGGCGCTGCTCGGCAGCGACTGGCCGGCCAGCCTGCGGGCCAATCTGCAGCGCTTGCAGTGGGCCGCTGGCAGCGTGCGCGGCAAGCTGTCCCAGGCCAACTGGCAGGCGCTGGTGGAATTGCAGCGCGAGGCGCAGCTGCTTGAAGGCCAACCGGCCGACTTCGGTGAACTGCTGGATTTTCTCAACCGCCTGCTGATGTCGCTGGCGGCGCTGTCGGGCTTCGCCCTCGACGACATGACGCGAGACGACGGCTGGCGCTTTCTCATGCTCGGCCGCTATATCGAGCGTTTGCAGTTTCTCTGCGACAGCTTCGCCGGCTTCCTGCGCAGCGGCTCGGCCACCGACCAGTCGGCGCTGGAATGGTTGCTGGAGCTGGGTAACAGCAGCATCACCTACCGCACCCGTTACCTGGCCTCGGCGCAGTTGATTCCAGTGCTCGACCTGCTGTTGCTCGATGAGCAGAACCCGCACTCCGTGATCTTCCAGATGCGCACCCTGCTGCGTTCGCTGGAAGGGCTTCACGAGCGCTTCGAGTTGCCCGCTGAGCGTTACCTGGCTTATCTGGAGGAGCAACTCACGGCCTTCAGCCTGGCCAGCCTGGAAAACCCGCTGTTTGGCCTCGGTAGTACCCGCGCGGTGCTCGAAGGCCTGGCCGATTTGCTGGTGGCCATCAGCGAGGCCGCTGGCGCGGTATCCGATCACCTCGGGCTGCGCTTCTTCGCCCATGTCGATGTCAGCCAGCGGACGCAATCCTCATGAGCAGCGCGCTGTATCAGGTGCTTCACGACACCCATTACCGATACTCGGCGCCGGTTTCCCTGGCCCAGCAGCTGGCGCACCTGTGGCCGCGCGAATGCCCCTGGCAGCGTTGCCATGAACGGGAGCTGCGCATCGATCCGCAGCCCTGTCAGCGCCGCGACGGTCTGGACGTGTTCGGCAACCCGCTGACCCGGCTGGTGTTCGAGCGCCCGCATGAGGCGCTGGTCGTCAGCGCGCGGTTGCGCGTCGAGGTGCTGGCGCGTGCGCCGCTGGAGCTGGACGACTCGCCGAATTGGGAGGCGGCCTGCGCGGCGCTCAGCTATAGCGGCAAGCCGATGGAGCCGGCATTGCTGGAAGCGGCACGTTACCGCTTCGAGTCACCCTATGTACGCCTCAAGCAGGTCTTCGCCGACTTCGCTGACGACTGCTTCACCTCTGGGCGCCCGTTGCTGCAGGCCGGCCAGGCACTGATGCAGAAGATTTTCGAGGAATTCAGTTTCGATGCCGGCGCCACTCAGGTGGCCACGCCACTGCTGCAGGTGCTGGAAGAAAAACGCGGCGTCTGCCAGGACTTCGCCCATCTGATGCTTGCCTGCCTGCGTTCGCGCGGCCTGGCGGCCCGCTATGTCAGCGGCTACCTGCTGACCCAGCCGCCACCCGGCCAACCACGGCTGATCGGCGCCGATGCCTCGCATGCCTGGATCTCGCTGTACTGCCCGCGTCAGGGCTGGGTGGATTTCGACCCGACCAACAACGTACGGCCGGCGCTGGAGCACATCACCCTGGCCTGGGGCCGGGATTTCTCCGATGTGTCGCCGCTGCGGGGGGTGATCCTGGGGGGCGGCAGTCACGATCCGGACGTGCAGGTCACGGTGCTGCCGTTGGGGTAGGAGGCGTGGGAGAGCGTCATGGCACCTCTCCCACGATCATCGCAGATCGTTTAGTCGACCAGGGTCAGGCTGCCTTTCATCAGCGAGTAGTGGCCGGGGAAGGAGCAGAAGAAGCTGTAGTCTTCGCCCGCCGCCAGCTTGCTGACGTCGAAGGTGGCCGAGGTGCTTTCGCCGCCGCCGATCAGGTCGGTGTAGGCGATCACGCGCTCGTCACCGGCTTTTACGTAGCTGGCCTCCGGGCCGGCGGGAATGCCGTCGGTGGCCACGCCGGGCATGTCGGCGGTCTTGCTCAGTACCCAGTTGTGGCCCATGGCGGTCTTGGGCAACGAGCCGGTGTGCTTGAGGTTGACGGTGAAGGTCTTGCAGCTCTTGCTGACGGAGATGGCCTGGGTGTTGAAGGTCATCTGGTCGGTCGATTCGACATCCACCGAGCATTCGGCAGCAAGGAGCGGGGTGCTGGCCAGGCCGAGCAGAGCGATTAGAGCAGCGTTACGCAACATCATGTGAAGTCTCCAGATTCTGAGTTTCCGGTCAGGTCCAGTGAAGGTTCGCACAGCTACCGCTGCTCATGGGTGCGACCGAACGCCACGGCGGTTATCCAGAAAAGCTGTGGATAGTTCTGTGGGGAAGCTCTGCAAGATCCGCCAGAGGCTCTGCCATGCGGGCTTGGCGAGGCGCTGTGCAGCTTTTGTCCAGATGTTCGTGGCGTTGCGAGAAAATGCTTTGTAATGAATTGCTTGAGTGAGCAGGCAATGCTCTGCCCGACGCTGCATAGGGGGCTGAGAGGTTATCCCCGAAAGCGGTGGAGCAAGCTGTGGATAAGCCTGGGGCAAGTCGCTTCGGGCAGCGCCCCGCAAGGGGCGCAGGCAACTGCTGAGAAAGTGAGCGGCTAACGCCCCGGCGTTTTGCGCAGCGCCCGCCACAGGTCACTCGCCGCGCTGACCAGCGGTACGCTGAGCAATCCGGCGATGATGCCGAACAGGGCGTTGAACAGTGTCGGCACCAGGGCCGAAAGCAGGGCGCCTGCATCCTCGGCCACCCATTCGGCAGCCAGGTGCACGGCGCTTTCCACCGGCGGCAGGCCGTGGCTGAGGATACCGCCGCCGACCATGAACATGGCTGCGGTGCCCACAACCGAAAGCGCCTTCATCAGCCAGGGGGCCAGGCGCAGGATGCCGCGCCCACAGGCCTGGGCGAAGGAGCTGGCGCGCTGGCTAAGATAGAGCCCGGCATCGTCCAGTTTGACGATGCCGGCGACCAGCCCATAGACGCCGACGGTCATTACCAGGGCGATGCCGCTGAGCACCAGCACCTGATTGAGAAAACTGGCGGTGGCGACGGTGCCGAGGGTGATGGCGATGATCTCGGCCGACAGCACGAAGTCGGTGCGCACCGCACCGCGAATCTTGTCGCGCTCGAATGCCACCAGGTCGATCGCAGGGTCGGCAATCGCCTCCAGGCGCGCCTGCTGCTCCACGGGCTCATGCCGATGCAGCAACTTGTGCAGCAGCTTTTCCGCGCCTTCGTAGCAGAGAAACAGGCCACCGAGCATCAGCAGCGGCACCACCAGCCAGGGCGCCACGGCGCTGATCAGCAGCGCGGCCGGCACCAGGATCGCCTTGTTCACCAGCGAACCCTTGGCCACGGCCCAGACCACTGGCAGCTCGCGATCCGCCTTGACCCCGGTGACCTGCTGGGCGTTGAGCGCGAGGTCATCGCCCAGTACGCCGGCCGTCTTGCGCGCGGCGACCTTGGTCATGGTGGCGACGTCATCGAGTACCGTACTGATATCGTCGATCAGGGCGAGCAGGCTGCTTGCGGCCATGGTGCGGCTTCCATAAGGAGTGAAGCCGCAGAGCGTAGCATTGTGTTACATCTCTGCGTACTGGCTCAGACGGGCTCGCGATCTACCCACTTCGGCGCCGCGCTCGGGCGCCATTCGACCAGCGCATCGATCAGGTCTTGGGGGGTACCGGCAATCTGCAGCATCTCGCGGTGCTGCGGGCGCACGAAGCGTTCGGCGACCAGATGATCGAGGAAGTCGCCGAGTTTGCTGTAAAAACCGTTCACCTCCAGCAGGCCCAGCGGTTTGGCGTGGTAGCCGAGTTGGCCCCAGGTCCACACTTCGAACAGCTCTTCCAGGGTGCCGAGGCCACCGGGCAGGGCGATGAAGGCATCGGCCAGCTGGGCCATGCGTGCCTTGCGTGCATGCATGCCATCCACCACTTCCAGACAGGTCAGGTTGCGATGGCCGATCTCGGCACGTTCCAGGCTTTGCGGGATGATGCCGATCACCTCGCCACCGGCGTTCAGCGCCGCATCGGCGACCACGCCCATCAGGCCGACGGCGCCGCCGCCGTAGATCAGGCGCATGCCGCGCTTGGCCAGGTGCTGACCGAGGGCTTCGGCCGCTTCGCGGTAGATGGGACTGGCACCAGGGCTGGCACCACAGAAGACGCAGACGCTACGCAGGGACATGAGCAGGCTCCTTGGCTGAAGGCGCCAAGGGTAACCAGCCGTCGCCCAGCCACCAAGGGTCAGTGGCGCGTATCGATGCCGCAGGTGGCGCAGGCGTAACTGGCGAGCAGTTGCTTGAGCAGGTCGTTGAGGTGCATGGCGCGGCTTCCTGACGCAGGGATATGTGCTTGAGCCTAGTCCTGCCTGGGATGCTGCGCCCTTAGATTATTTCGATGGTGGCGATAGCCGCGAGTCGATCAGACCAGCTCCAGTGCGCTCATGCCGGCCAGCCCCAGCAGCACCACGCCGCAGGCTGCGTAGGTCAGGCGGTGCCAGAGCAGCGAGGCCGCGCGGCGAAACCAGTCCACCAGGCCGGCGCAGATGAAGCACCAGAGCAGCGACGAGACCATGAAGCCGGCGAAGAACACCGCCAGGTGAGCTGGCGTTGGCTGAGCGACGCCGATGGCCGCCATCGCGCCGCCCATGGCCGCCCAGTAAACGATGTTTTGCGGGTTGGTCAGCGACAGCGCAGCGCCTGCGGCGAAGGCACCACCAGCGGCGCCCTGACTGTCGTCGCTGGGCAGCGGCGGGCGATGGGCGTCGCGCAGTGATTGATAACCGAGCCAGGCCAGGTAGAGCGCGCTGGCCAGCGTCAGCGGATAGCGAATCTGCGCGCTGTCGAGCAGCAGAGCCAGGCCGGTCAGGCCCAGGGCGGCCCAGGTGGCATCGCCCACCAGCGAGCCGATCTGTACAAACAATGCCGGTTTGTAGCCGTCACGCAGCCCGCGGCGCAGGGTTTCACTGAATACGGCGCCGGGCGTCGCGTTGAAGACGAAGCCAAGGAGCATGGCGGCGAGGAAGAAACTGAACATGAAACATCCCTGGATGAACTTGGCGGCGTGATGCGCCTGCAAGACCACTGAAAGCGACTCCGGTTGCAGCCGCTAGCGTCGCGTTGGTGCCTGTATCGATGCAAGGGCCTTGTGTGTTTGTGCACCATCCGGACAACGGCAATAAAGTTTTCCACGAAGGCTGTGGGCATTTCTGTGGATAAGCTGGTGGCGTTTGCCTGCGATGCCTGAAATACCTTGTTTACAGCCTGTTGGTGAAGAATTGAACAGCGTTGTTTTTCCTTTTCACACAAGGACTTGACAGTTTTTGGGAAAGCTCGAAGCGTGCCTTTTGGTTTTCCACGATTGCTGTGGGTGATGCTGTGGGTAACTGTTGTAATTGTTGCTGTATGGCCCGATATGACTGGCTCTCAGTGTATTGGCCAAGCTTTGATCAGTGCTGTTCTGAGGATGCTGGAAACACCGTTGTCCAGTCTTTTTTATACCTTGGCAGGCAGGCCGAACAATTATCCCCTGAGCATGTGAAGAAAGCTGTGGATAAGCTGGTGAACGATCACGCTAGCGCCCGTCACGTCGGCTCTGGACGCCAACAGGCAGGGTGCGTGTACACCCTGCCTGCAGCGGATGCTCAGCTGAGCAGCAACCAGGCACCCGTTGCTGCCGAGGCGCCGCCCGCGATACGTACCAAGGGTGCTGCGGCCTGGGGCAGAAAACGCACCAATGCAAAGCCAATGGCATGCAGTGCGGCAGTGGCGACGATGAAGCCGATGGCGTAGCCGAAGGGGCTGGCCAGTTCCGGCAACTCCAGACCGTGAGCGACACCGTGGGTGAGGGCGAAGAAGGCGGTCAGGGCTACGGATACCGCCATCGGCAGGCGCACGGTGACGGCTACCAGCAAGCCGAACGCCAGTACCGAGCCGGCGATGCCGGTTTCCATCAACGGGATTTCCACGCCGGAGAAGCCGAGCAGGCCGCCGAGCAGCATGCTGCCGACGAAAGTCAGCGGCAGCGCCCAGCGCGCCGCGCCGCTCTGTTGGGCGGCCCACAGGCCAACGGCGAACATCGCCAGCAGGTGATCCAGGCCAAACACCGGGTGGGCCAGGCCGGCCATCAGGCCGGAATCACCATGCCCAGGGTGAGCGAAGGCCAGTGCCGGGGTGCAGAGCAGGGCGATGGCGGAAAGGGTCTTGCGCAGGTACATAGGGATCTCCTTGAAGGTGGAATCAGGCTGCCGTGAGCATGCCCTGGCGTTCGATGAAGGCGATGATCTCATCGAGACCCTGGCCGACTTTCTGGTTGCTGAAGACGAAGGGTTTGTCGCCGCGCATCTTCAGGGTGTCGCGCTCCATCACTTCCAGTGAGGCGCCGACCATCGGGGCCAGATCGACCTTGTTGATCACCAGCAGGTCGGATTTGCAGATACCGGGGCCGCCCTTACGCGGCAGCTTGTCGCCGGCTGACACGTCGATCACGTATAGGGTCAGGTCGGACAGCTCGGGGCTGAAGGTGGCCGACAGGTTGTCGCCGCCGGACTCGACGATGATCAGGTCGAGGCCGGGGAAGCGGCGGTTGAGCTGCTCGACCGCCTCCAAGTTGATCGAGGCGTCCTCGCGGATGGCGGTGTGCGGGCAGCCGCCGGTTTCCACGCCGATGATGCGCTCGGGCTCCAGCGCCTCGTTGCGCACCAGAAACTGGGCATCTTCCTGGGTGTAGATGTCGTTGGTGACCACGGCGATGTTGTAGCGCTCGCGCAGGGCGCGGCACAGGGCGAGGGTGAGGGCAGTCTTGCCGGAACCGACCGGGCCGCCGATGCCGACACGCAGGGGTTGGCTGTTCATGGGGTGTTGTTCCTCGTCAGGAGCGGAAAAGACGCGAGTACTGGCGCTCGTGCGCCATGCTCGCCAGGGCCAGGCCGAAGGCGGCGCTGCCCCAGTGTTCGGGGGAAAGGCTGGCGGCTTGTTGCTGGGCCGCCTCGAGCTGCGGCAGCAGGCGGCTGGTCAGGCGCTGGGCGGCCTGCTGGCCAAGCGGCAGCACCTTCATCAGCACGGCGAGCTGGTTCTCCAGCCAGCCCCAGAGCCAGGCGGCCAGGGCATCGTCCGGGGCGATCTGCCAGGCGCGTGCCGCCAGTGCCCAGGCCAGAGCCAAGCCGGGCTCCTCCTGGGTTGCGAGCAGTTCACGCGCGGCCTCGTCCAGCTCGGGCAGGCCTTCGAGCAGTTGCCGCAGCGAATAACCCATCTGCCGGCTTTCCAGGGCCAGTTCGCGGGTTTCGCGGCTGGCGCGGTGTTGTTCGGCCAGTAGCTGAAGCTGTGCCCAGTCAGCCTGTGCGGCTGCGCGGCAGTGGGCCAGCAGCAGCGGCGCTTCGAAGCGCGCGAGATTGAGCAAGAGCTGATCGGCCAGCCAGCGCTCGGCGCTCTCGGCATCGCTGACCAGCGCGCTGTCGATGGCCCATTCCAGGCCTTGCGAGTAGCTGTAGCCGCCAATGGGCAGCTGTGGGCTGGCCAGGCGTAAAAGAGCCCAGGCGGGTTTCATGATTGTGCTCCGCTGCGCACGGCTTGGGCGGCCCCGCGACACCCTGCCTGAGGCGATAGGCTCGGGCTCACTTGCGCACCCCGAACTGGTGCAGGCGCGGGCCGTAGTTGAACTCCTCGTCGCCATGATGGGAGTGATGGTGACCGCCGCCATAGGCGCCCTGTTCGGGCTGGTAGGGCGCTTCGATGGCTTCGACCGTGGCGCCGAGCTGCTCCAGCATGGCCTTGAGTACGTAGTCATCCGGCAGGCGCAGCCAGCCGTCGCCCAGTTGCAGGGCGACATGGCGGTTGCCCAGGTGATAGGCGGCGCGCATCAGCTCGAAGGGGCTGGCGCAGGTCACATGCAGCAGCGGCTCGGCCTTGGCGCGCACGCACACGATGCGGCCATCCTTGGCCAGCAGGCACTCGCCATCGGCCAGTGCCGGCTGGCCGCGTTCGAGAAACAGGCCGACCTCTTCACCGTCAGTGGTGAAGCAGCGCAGGCGGCTCTTGCTGCGGGCTTCGAAGGTCAGTTCCAGTTCGGCGTCGCAGGCGCTCTGCGGCGCGATTCGGGAGTGGATCACCAGCATGCGTATCTATTCCGGGGCAATGTGCCCGGAAATAGTGCAAGTGGCTTGCCAAGGCTGAAGAGTGGCGCAGGGCGGGGCGTTCAAGCCTGTTGTGGATAACTAGGCGAGGCGGTCAGGTTTGATTTGGTGCGTTTTTGTTAGGGGTGAGCGATTTTGGTGCGCGCTAGTCTGAAGGCTTGCCCAGCCCCAGCCAATGCTTGCCACCGACCATGATGAAGCGTAGTTGCTGGATGACCTTGGCCTCTGCGGTGAGGTGCGCGGGCAGGGTTTCGGCGGGCGGATCGATCAGCTCGGGCAGGGTGGCGAAGACGGTTTTGACCACCAGATCCGAGACCACGTCGAGCGCCGCATCGTCGAGGTGCGGCATGCGGTTCATCAGCTTGAGATCGGCGGCCAGGTCGCTGGTGATGCGTTCGCGCAGGGCGGCAATGGCCTGGCGCACAGGTTGTGAGCCGCCGTACTGCTCGCGGGCGAGAAATAGGAACTGAGCGTGGTTGGCCGCCACTTCAGCGAGGAAGATGCGCACCGAGGCATCGATCATGCCGCGCATCTCGAATTCATGGCGGCGTACCTGGCGGATCGCCGCGCGAAAGGTCTCACCGACTTCCGCCACCAGTGCCAGGCCGAGTTCGTCCATGTCGGCGAAGTGCCGATAGAAACCGGTGGGCACGATACCGGCGACGCGCGTCACTTCGCGCAGGCTCAGGCTGCCAAAGCCGCGCCCGCTTTCCATTAGCGTGAGGGCGGCGTCCATCAGGGACTGGCGGGTCTGCTGCTTTTGTTCGGCGCGTGGCGTCATGCGGAATCGGATCATTGAGGGATGCCGCACTCTAGCAAAGCAGGGCGGCAGCGTCGAACCGCGGTGACAGCAGTCTGTGTACAAGTGTTGACTGAAATATGGGCTTTCTGCCAGTCTTGTGAACAAGTGTTCACTGGATAATTACGGATGCCCCTGATTCCCCTGTCATTGGCGCGGCGCTTGTCGCCTGCTCTGCAGCCGCTGCGCCGGCTCTGTGCGGGCGGCTGGTTGCGCGAGGCGGATGTCGATCTCTGCCTGCGCCTGTTGCACCCGGCGCTGCGCCTCAATCGTGTTTATGCGCGGGTCGAGTCACGCCGCTGGGTGGCCGACGACATGCTGGCGATACAACTGCGTTGCAACGGCAACGCGCGCGGCTGGCGTGCCGGGCAGCATGTTCAGCTGTATCTGCAGCAGGACGGGGTGCGTCACGGGCGCAGTTACAGCCTGACCTCGGTGGCGGCCGACGGGCGTATCGAGGTCGCGATCAAGCGTCAACCCGGTGGGCGGTTATCCAATCTGCTGCTCGATAATCTGGCCGTGGGGCAACTCATCGAACTGGGCCAGGCCTTTGGTGACTTCGCCTGGCCGCAAGAGCCGCGCGCGGTGCTGTTGCTGGCGGCCGGCAGCGGCATCACGCCGTTGCTCGGGTTATTGCGTGAGGCGCTGGCGCGAGGCTTTTCTGCGCCGGTGACACTGCTGCATCAGGTGCGGCATCGCGGCCAGCAGGCCTTTGCTGAAGAGCTGCAGGCACTGGCGGCACGGCATGCCAACTTCCAGGTGCAGTGGGCTTTCAGTGGTGAGGGCGAGCGGCTGTCGGCCGAGCGGCTGGCCGCATTGCCGGGTGAGCATGTGCGGGTCTGTGGCCCGCGTGGGTTCGTCGAGCAGGCCTGTGGCGGGTTGCATGACGCCGGACGCGGAGGCAGCCTGCAATCGGAAAGTTTCAGCCCGTTGCCGGTATTGGCCGACGCGCAGGCGAGGGCGATCCGCCTGAGCTTTGCCCGCAGCCAGCAGCAGGTCTCGGGC
The DNA here is from genome assembly GCF_029845265.1 of Ectopseudomonas oleovorans. NCBI lineage: Bacteria > Pseudomonadati > Pseudomonadota > Gammaproteobacteria > Pseudomonadales > Pseudomonadaceae > Ectopseudomonas > Ectopseudomonas oleovorans. The sequence continues at coordinate 111,507 of NZ_JAOCLK010000005.1, read as the reverse complement.
AGCAGCACCGCCAGTCTGCTGGAGCAAGCCGAGGCGGCCGGGTTGCGTCCGGCTCATGGCTGTCGCCAGGGCATCTGCACCAGCTGCACCTGCCTGCTGCTGGCCGGTACGGTGCGTGATCTGCGCAGTGGCGCGTTGTTCGCCGAGCCCAACCAACCCATTCGTTTGTGTGTCAGTGCCCCGCATGGGGATGTGGAGATCGACCTGTGACTGTCCGCCTTGATCGAGAGCTGAACCCTGCCGAGCTGGAGGCCTTCGGCCAGGAGCTGGACGCCCTGCGCCAGCGTACGCTGGCTGACCTGGGTGAACACGACGCGCGTTATATCCGCCGAGTGCGCAGTGCCGTGCGCCTGTGCTGTTGGAGCGGCCGCGCGCTGCTGATGTTCGGTTGGTTCCCGCCGACCTGGCTGCTCGGCACTTTCCTGCTGGGCCTGGGCAAGATTCTCGAGAACATGGAGCTGGGCCATAACGTCATGCATGGCCAGTACGACTGGATGAACGATCCGGAGTTTTCCGGGCGCCAGTACGAATGGGATATCGTCGGGCCGGCTGATTTCTGGCGGCACACGCATAACCATATGCACCACACCTACACCAACGTGCTGGGCATGGACGACGATGTCGGCTACGGCGTGGTGCGCCTGTTCCCCGAACAGCGCTGGAAGCCGTTCTACCGCTGGCAACCCCTGTGGGTGACGATCCAGGCGCTGCTGTTCCAGTACGCGGTGGCGATCCAGCACCTGCGCCTGGACAAGCTGGTGAAAGGCCGCATCAGCAAGGAGGAGGTGCGTCCGCTGGCACGTCAGTTCGGTGCCAAGCTGGCGCGGCAGTGGGGCAAGGACTATCTGGCGTTTCCGCTGCTTGCCCTGCTGCTCGGCGCCAATGCACTGGCCGTACTGACCGGCAATCTGGTGGCCAATCTGCTGCGCAATCTATGGACCTTTCTGGTGATCTTCTGCGGTCATTTCACCGAGAAGGCGGCGGTCTTTGCGCCAGAAATATTGCAAGGGGAGACGCGCGGGCACTGGTATCTGCGCCAACTGCGCGGCTCGAGCAATCTGTCCGGTGGGCCGCTGCTGCATATCCTGACCGGCAACCTCAGTCATCAGATCGAGCATCACCTGTTCCCGGATCTGCCGGCGCGGCGCTATGCCGAACTGGCACGTGAGGTGCGCCTGATCGCCGAGCGTTATGGCCAGCATTACAACTGCGGCACCTTGTGGGGGCAGTTTGCGACTGTGCTTCGACGTATCTGGATCTACCGCTTGCCCTCTGCAGGGATGGCATGACTCGCTGCGTGCCAGTGCGCGCTCGCCTATAAATCGCAGGCATGAAAAAGCCCGGCCTGTGCCGGGCTTGGGGTGTTGCGATAGCACTTATGCAGTGCGTCCACGTTGTTCGATCAGGCGATCAGAGCCGCCTTCGGCCAGCTGTACACGCTGTGCGCCAGGAGTACGTTCGTAACCACCTTCGGCCAGCTGAACGCGCTGGGCACCAGGGGTACGCTCATATCCGCCTTCTACCAGCTGGATGCGCTGTGCACCCGGGGTACGGTCGTAGCCGTCGTCGGCCAGCTGGATGCGCTGTGCACCCGGAGTACGGTCGTAGCCATCTTCGGCCAGCTGCAGGCGCTGAGCGCCCGGAGTACGCTCGTAGCCGCCTTCTACCAGCTGGATGCGCTGTGCACCCGGCGTACGGTCGGAGCCGTCTTCGGCGAGCGGTGCGATGGGTTGCTGTTGTACCTGGCTGTCCTTGGCTTCGCCCACCAGCGGGAAGGGCGCGCTACTCGGGGCGGCGAATACACTGGTGGTCATCAGGCTGAGGGCCAGAGCGGCGAGGGTCAGTTGAGTTTTCATGTCGGTGTCTCCGTGGGGGAGTTAATAAGTGGCTTCGGAGGCAATTCTTGAGGACATGAGCGCAGATAAGAACTTGACTGTCCTGATAGTGAACATCGATACCTTCAATACTTGGTCGAGAGGCTCTATCACGGGGTTTCTGGCCGGCCGGCAAGCCGAGCGGCGAATGTTTCGCCACGCATCGCGCCGATGACCCGGCACGCGTATGCTTGGCGACCCTCGCGGGTCCAGTGCGACCCGCCTTCTTCAGCAGTTCCCAGGAGGCAGGATCCGTCATGCTCGCGGCACAGGCAATTTTGCCGATCTTCTCTCTGATCGTTCTCGGCTATGTGCTTGGCTGGCGGCAATGGCTGACCAACGAGTCGGCGACCGGTCTGGCCAACATCACTTTCAAGCTGTTCATGCCGACGCTGCTGTTCGCCGGTATCGCCAAGGCATCGCTGGCCGAAGGTCTGTCGCCAATGCTGCTGCTGGCCTACTACTTACCGGTACTGCTGGTGTTCGGCGTGGTAAACGTGCTGGCGCACTGGCGTCGCGGTACGGCGACGCCGCTGGGGCTGGTGGCGGCCTTCTCCAACAACGTGCTGGTGGGCATTCCGCTGATCGCCAGCCTGATGGGCAATGACGGTCTGCTCTACGTCTTTGCCATCCTGGTGTTCCATAGCCTCACACTGTTTTCCCTGCACAGTTTCTATGCCGCTTTCGGTAGTCAGGAGCGTGTCGACGGTCGCGCGCTGCTGAAGAATCTGGCCAACCCGATGATCATCGGTCTGGGGTTGGGGGCGCTGGTCAACCTGTCCGGGCTGCAGGTGCCGGAAAGCCTGTGGCGGGCGATCACCTGGCTGGGCCAGGCTGCCTTGCCTTGCGCGCTGATCGTGCTCGGCGCCAGCCTGTCGCGGTATCGCCTGCGCCCGACGACGGAGGCCTGGGGGCTGACCTTCGCCAAGCTGGCGCTGTTCCCGACCATGGTCTGGCTGTTGAGTGGTCTGCTGCCGGGATTGAACGACTCAGCGCGTACGGTGCTGGTGCTGCTGGCAGCCTGCCCCAGCGGTGTCAACGTCATGGCGTTCTGCCGTACGGCTGAGGACAACCGTAGCGTCAGCGCCGCGATCTCGCTGTCGACCTTGTTGTCGGCGGTGACGCTGCCGCTGTGGATGATGGTGATGGGCATCTGAAGGTCGTGCTCTCCGACCTTGACCGCGGGGGGGAGGGATCAGCCTTTGACGATCTGGCTGAAACGCAGCAGATAACCATCCGGATCCTGCAGCATGAACTGGCGCACGTTCAGCAATTGAGCCCCTGCCTGGTAAGACACGTCTTCCAGCGGCAGTCTCAGGCGCTGGTCTGAGGACAGCAGCCGCTGATGCAGCCGTTCAATGTCATCCACGGTTATCTGCAGATTAATGCCCCTGCCCAATGGTGCATCCAGTGGGCCGACGACCCAGGGATCATCGTTGTCCTGGTTGTCGGCAATCTGCTCCAGCATGAGCGCCGCCTCTCCCAGGCCAATCGCGACGAACCCCTGCTCTACACGCTCGAACAGAACCTTGAAGCCCAGCAAGTCGCAATAGAAGCCAAGGCTGATGGACAGGTTATGCACCAGTAACTCCGGGGTCAGTGCAGGCAAGGGCCGGGGCATGGCTTTACTCGTCAGACTGAGATGCTTTCAGCGCTTCGAGCGCTGGCGCCGCATAGATGCCCACTTCCACCGCCAGCTCCATCACCCGCGGCAGGTCGCTGGCGTACACCAGTACCGCCTGCAGTTCGTCGTCCAACGGTTCGCTGAAATCCAGCAGTACGTAGCCGCCAGTTTCCGGCGACAGGGCCGAAAGCTGCACCTGAATGCGGTTGAGCGCCTTGAGTGGCTCGGTCTTGGCCAGTTGCTTGGCCTTGAGCACGAACTGCACCTGCGGGCCGAAGGACTCGGTGATGCGCTGGAACAGCTCTTCATAGCTGTCGGCCTGGAACAGCACGGTATCCGGCAGGCTGCCAACCACCACCCATTCGCCCAGGGGGATGGGGAATTCGTCGTCGTAGTTGACGTCCGGGTTGGCGGCGAGGAAGGCGGTCGGATCGGCGTAAGCCTGGGTGGCCTCGTCGGCGATACGGGCGATCTCGTCCTCGGCCAGGCAGCCGGAGCTTATCTTGGCGATCAGTTCTTCCAGCTGGGCTTTCATCGGGGCATTCCTGTTCGAGGGCGAAGGCGCGCAGGATAACAGGTCGTTGAAAACGTAGGCGAGGCAGGCAAGACAAGGCGCAACGACCAACGGGAGTAACAGCCGCAGGCTGGCCCGAAGGGCGAGCGCCAGCGAGTCAAACGACCGAAAAAGCGCAGTTTACATATTTGTAAATGAGCATTTTGACTGGGCTCGCACGCGAGGTTGTTTTTAACGCAGGATTGCCAACGTAGGTAGTTTTCAACGTCCTGTTAAGGCAAAGCACGCTGCGCTAGAAGTAGTCCAGCAGGCGGCCGAGGCTCATCACCGGGAGCCACAACAGCAGCGACAGCGCCGCTTTCAGCCGACCGAACAGTGGCGCGTACGTATCCCAGTCGCCCAGCCGGGCACTCCATAGCTGGCGAAGCAACAGAGCGTTGCCAATACCCAGGGCGATCAGCAGCAGCTCGAGCTGCAGCAGACGGTCGACTGCCAGCGGCCCTGCGTCGGCGGCGAACAGACAGACGCCGCTGCCCAGCAGGAGCAACAGGCCGGCCACCGCCAGTGGCGTCAGCGTGCGCGACACCGCTGTCAGCGGGAAACTGCGGCCGGCGCCAAGCAGACGCGCATCGAGCAGCAGCATGGGCCCAAGCAGCAGCACCAGGCCAAGCAGATGCAGCAGGTTGAGCGCCGGGTAGAGCAGTGCCGAGCTGCGCATCTGCTCGCCCAGCGCCGTGGCTTCGAGCCAGGCGGCCCAGGCGATCAGGCTGTTCATCTAGCGCAGTTCGATGGTGCGCCCGTCGACGATGATGCGTTCGGCGCGGATCTCCGTGGTGCCGTCCTTGCGTGGGTAGCCGACTATGATCACGGTCTTGCCCGCGGTCAGGTCGGATTCCGGCAGGCCGGGGGCCTGCAGGCGGCTGATCGGGGCGAGGATCACCTGCTAGGTGCGCCCGTCGTGCTCGATGCTCACGTCGGCGTGCGGGTTGCGGTAGTTGACGGTCTGCAGCGGTACTTCCAGGCTCAGAAGCTGATCGGTGTCGTAGAAACTCCAGCCATGGTGGGCCTGGGCAAAATGGCACCAGCCAGCAGCAGGCCAAGTGTGGTGGTGAGCAGCAGTTTCTTCAGCATGGCGATCACCCGGTGGGCTGATTGAACACCGGGTAAACCTAGGCCCTGTAACTGATGCTGCGACGTACGGGTAGTATTTGGGAACAGAATCGGCTCAGCCGTAGCGTTTCTTCGCTTCGATGGCCAGGCCACTGCCGATGCTGCCAAAGGTATTACCTTCCACACTGCATGCATTCGGCAGCATGGCGGCCACGCTCTGACGCAGCGCCGGCACGCCGCTGGAGCCGCCGGTGAAGAACAGTGTGTCGACCTGATCGGCAGCGATGCCGGCATCGGCGAGCAATTGTGTGAGGCTAGCGCGGATGCGTTCGAGCAGCGGCTCGATGGCATTCTCGAACAGCGGGCGGGTCAGCTCGGCGACCAGGCCCGGCTCGACGCGCGACAGGTCGATGGGCCGCGCGTCCTGTTCGCTCAGGGCAATCTTGCTCTCTTCCACCTGCATCGCCAGCCAGTGCCCGGCGCGCTGTTCGATCAGGCCGAACAGGCGGTCGATGCCGGTGGCGTCGACGATGTCGTAGCGCATGTTCTGCAGGGCCAACTGGGTCTTCTGCGCGTACAGCGCGTTGATGGTGTGCCAGGTCGCCAGGTTGAGGTGGTAGCTGGTGGGCATGAAGGCGTCGCTCCTCATCCGGCTGCCGTAGCCGAACAGCGGCATCACCCCGGCCAGCGACAGTTGCTTGTCGAAGTCGGTACCGCCGATGTGCACGCCGCCGGTGGCGAGGATGTCGCCCTGGCGCTCGGCCAGGTGGTGGCGTTCCGGCGCCAGGCGCACCAGGGAGAAGTCCGAGGTGCCGCCGCCGATGTCGACGATCAGCACCAGCTCCTCGCGGTCGAGGTTCGACTCGTAGTCGAAGGCCGCGGCAATGGGCTCGTACTGGAACGACACGTCCTTGAAGCCGAGCTTGTGCGCCACGGCCACCAGGGTGTTCTGCGCTTCCTGGTCGGCCGCTGGGTCGTCATCGACGAAGAATACCGGGCGGCCCAGCACCACTTCCTCGAAGGCCCGTTCGGCCTGGGTCTCGGCGCGCTTTTTCAGCTCGCCGATAAAGAACCCGAGCAGATCCTTGAACGGCAGGGCACTGCCCAGCACGGTGGTTTCGCTCTTCAGCAGCTTGGAGCCGAGCAGGCTCTTCAGCGAGCGCATCAGCCGGCCTTCGTAGCCTTCCAGGTATTCGTGCAGGGCCAGACGGCCATAGACCGGGCGACGCTCTTCGGTGTTGAAGAAAATCACCGAGGGCAGGGTGATCTTGCCGTCTTCCAGGGGCAGCAGGCTGTCCTGGCCGGGACGTAGCCAGCCGACGGTGGAGTTGGAGGTGCCGAAGTCGATGCCGCAGGCGCGGGCGGGAGTGCTGAAGGACATGACAGAACGCAGGGCCGCAAAATGGCCGCGCATTCTATGTCAGCAAAGCGGTGGCGGCGAGCCGTCAGGACGGCAGGTTGTTGCCCAGTTGCTTTTCCTTCCACTGGCTCCACTCGAAGCCCAGCACCACCAACAGCGACAGGGCGAAGGGCAGCAGCAGGTAGAACATGCGGAATACGATCAGCGCGGCCAGTACATCGGCGGCGGGGATTTCCGGCAGGGCGGCGAGGAAGGTCACCTCCAGCACGCCCAGGCCGCCTGGTGCATGGGACAGCAGCGCCAGCGAGAAAGAGGCGAGGAACACGCCGAGTACCACCAGATAGCCGGGATGGTTATCGGCCGGCAGGGCGAAGTAGATGATTGCCGCTGCGCACAACAGCTCCAGCGGGCCGGCCAGCAACTGACGGCTGACGATGGGCAGGCGTGGATATTCCACATGCAGCTTGCCCAGGGTCCAGGGCTTGAACTGGCGCCAGGAACCGAGCACGTAGAGGCCGACCAGGCCGAGCAGGACGCCGCCGATGGCGATGGACACCAGCGGCGTGACGTCGACGACGCGGTGGATCAGATCCGGTTGGGCGATCAGCACACAGCCGCTGGCGAGCAGGGTGCCGAGGGCGAAGGTAAAGGAACAGAAAACGATAAGGATGCCGATTTCCTGTGGCGTCAGGCCCTTGCTGCGGTAGGCCCGGTAACGTACCACGGCACCGGAAAATACCGAGGCGCCGATATTGTGGGCCAGGGCATAGGTGGTGAAGGAGCAGAGCGTGATGAAGCGCCAGGAGATCTTTCGGCCCAGGTGGGCGATGGCGATGCGGTCGTACCAGGCCAGGGCCCAATAAGCACCGAGCGTGGCGCCGGCTGCCAGCAACCAATTGGTGTGGCTGATCGCGCGCAGGCTGTCAGCAATCTCGTCGAGGGAGATGTTGCGCAATTCGCGGTAGAGCAGGAAGCAGGACAGCACTACGGCGCCAAGACCAATCAGCGACCAGATCAGATCGCTGCGTTTCAGTTTGGGTTTGGCTTCAACAACGGACACTGCAACTCCTCACTCGATAGGCCCATGAGGCGGTGAAGACGGGCCGTACGCCCCTATCGAGGCTGCTGTTCATCGGCTTAGTGGGCCGGTTATGCGGGCGCGCGGACGTGTCATGCCTGCTCAGCGCGCTGCGCAGTATCACGGAGGCGCGGCAGATGCTCAACCGCTGTGCGCATTTGCGGCGTTACCGAGTATGTCCTCGCAGGGGGTGTGGATATCCGCGAGCGAGTCATCGGCTCAGATCCAGGTCAGGGTGATTGCGGCCAGTACGGCGTAGCGCATGGCCTTGGCCAGGGTGACGATCAGCAGAAAACGCCACAGCGGTTCGCGCATCACGCCGGCCACAAGGGTGAGCGGATCGCCGATCACTGGCATCCAGCTTAGCAGCAGTGACCAACGACCATAGCGGGCATACCAGCTCTGCGCCTGTTGCAGGCGCGCGTCGCTTACCGGAAACCAGCGCCGCTGGCGATAGTGTTCGAGGGAGCGCCCGAGCAGCCAATTGACCCAGGAACCCAGCACGTTGCCGGCGGTGGCAACCGTGAGCAGCGCCCAGGTGGCATGAGCGCCGCCGAGCAGCAGCGCCACCAGCACCGCCTCCGATTGCAGGGGTAGCAGGGTGGCGGCGAAGAAGGCAGAAAGGAACAGGCCCAGGTAGGCGGAGGCGGCCAGCATGGGATCAGCCGGTCAGGACTGGCGATCCTGGGGATTGGCCATGATCTCTTCCAGACTCAGGCCGGTCAGGCCGTGAATGGTCTTCCACAGGTAGTATAAGATGGCCATCAGCATGACCATCGAGGGAATGGCGATCATCGGGTAGCTGAGCAGGGTCATGCGCCCCAGTTCATCATTGAAGGCCTCGGTACCGGCCGGGCTGACCACGATCCACTTGGCCAGCACGTAGTTCATGAACGAGGAGAAGAAGAAGGTACCGCTGAGCCAGTAGGTCGCGCGCATCAGGCGCGTTTCGAAGTGCTCGACATGGCCGCCTTGCTCCAGGCGAGCATGGATCTTGTCGATGTTGAGCACCGTCTTGTTGAACAGCAGGGTGCGAATCAGCGGGTAGCGGGTGCGGGTGGAAACCAGCACGGCAATGCCGATCAGGCCGGGGATCAGTGCTTCCTTGACTGCCAGCCACTGAGTGTCGAGCTTGAGCAGGCCGATACCGCCGGTCAGCGCTACGCTGATCAGGCCGAGCAGGGCGATAAAGTTGAATTTGCGATATTTGATCAGCTCGAACGCGCCCCAGCCCAGCGGGAACGCCAGGGCCAGAATCAGCGCACCATCGGCGCCGAGGCGGTGCTCGCCACTGAGCTTCATCAGGATCAACGAGGGAATCAGGATGCTGATGACCAGGTCGATCAGCGGGCGGGGCTTGTGCGTCGGGGTACGGCTGTCAGTAGTGGCGGTCATGGTGGCTGGAGTCTGCGTAGGAAGGCCGATGATCGCCTGCCCGGCGCGCCAGGGCTAGCCCGACCGTCGGTTTTGAATGTGAAAAGTATGAGTCGACAGCCATCCGACAGGAGAGAAGAGCTGGCTGGTGATGCTAAAGTGATGGCAAGGCCTGGGAGTCGAACATGCCAAGAATCATCCCTTTCATTTACCTGCTGCTGGCTGCTCTTTTCCTGACGCCTGTGCCGGCTTGGGCGCGGGACTGCATCGGTATGGTGCCGGCTGGCACATCGGCGTTCTGGAGCGAGCTGGAGGCCGGCGCGAGACGCGCCGCTGACGATCTGCAATTGGAACTCTATACGCGCGGCCCGACCCAGGAGGGCCGCGTCGAGGTGCAGTTGCAACTGATAGATCGCGTGCTTGCACAGGGCTGCAAGGCGCTGATCATTGCCCCGGCTGGTGATGCCATCGATACCCGGATAGTGGCCTTGCGTGACGAAGGTATTCCCACCGTCTATGTCGACCGCGGCGTTGCGGGAGATGGCGCTTATGCGCTGGTGGCGACCGACAACTTCCTCGCAGGTCAGTTGGCCGGGCAACAACTGGCCGAGCGTCTCGGGCAGGGTGGCAGGGTCGGGTTGTTGCGTTTGCGTCCCGGGCTGCAATCGACCGAGGAACGTGAGCGCGGCTTTCTGCTGGCGGCACAGGCGTCAGGGCTGCAGGTGGTGTTCGATACCTATCTGGGGGATGACCGCCAGCGCATCGCCGAGGCCCTGAGCGAGCAGTTGCCCAGGATCGACGGCCTGTTCAGCCCCAATGGCACCAACAGCCGGGCGACACTGGCGGCCCTGCGCCAGTTGGGCAAGGCCGGTACCGTGGACTTCGTCGGCTTCGATGGAGGCGAACTGCTGTTCGATGCCGTGAGACAAGGACAGATTCACGCCCTGTTGCTTCAGCAACCGCAGGCCATGGGCGATCATGCGGTGCGTCTGGTGCATCGGGCCCTGAGTGGCGAACGCGCCATTCCACGCCTGCAGCTGTTGCTCGAGCCACGGGTAATGACCGCCAGGGAATTGGCCGATATGACCGCGCCGCAACAGCCTTGGTGATGGGCAGAGCGCGGGTTTATGATCCTTGTCCTGGCCGCCCTGAATTCGCTGTAGGGCGCGCTCTAGACGGTGGCGTGCAATGAACCTGAAGTACCTGCTCGCAGCTCTGTTGTTCTGCAGTTTTTGCGTCAACGTGACGGCGGCCGAGTTGCGGCTGTATACCGAAGACTATCGACCTTTCAGCTATCTCGAGAATGGCAAGCCGAGTGGCATGGCTGTGGCGGTGGTCGAAGAGTTGATCCGCCGTACCGGTGAGCTGGCGCGCATCGAACTGGTGCCCTGGACACGCGGCTATCACCAGGTTCGTCATCAGGCCGACACGGCGTTGTTTTTCACCGTGCGCACGGTGCAGCGCGAAGCCGAGTTTCAGTGGGTCGGGCCGATCGCACGAGGCTATACGCGCTTCTACACGCACAAGAAGGATGCCGGGCTGCGAGTCACCAGTCTGGACGACGTGCGCCAGCTCGGCACCCTTGCGGTGCCCAAGCAGTGGTACAGCTACGAACTGCTGCGTGAACAGGAGCTGGATAACCTGTATGGCGTGCCGACGCCTCAGGACATGCTGCGCATGTTTCGCCATGGCCGGGTCAAGCTGCTGCTGGCCAACAACCTGACCCTCGACGGCATGCTTGCCGAACAGGGCATGAATGCCGGGCAACTGCAGGCGCAGTTCGACCTGATGCCCAATGACTCCTATATCGCCTTTTCCCTGCAGACGGATGCCGCTCGTGTCGCGCGATGGCAGCAGGCGCTGCAGCAGATGCGTCATGACGGCAGCCTGGAGCGGATCTATCGACACTGGTTTCCGACGGCCGATGAGCGGACATTGGTCGATTTGCTGCGCCTCGAGTGAAGTGGCTGCATGGCGCTCCACGTCTTGCTAGGCTGCAAGCGGGAGGGGCGGTGATGGCCAAGTGTATTAAGCAATGGCTGTGTGTCCTGCTGGTGGTGTTGTGCGCTCCGGTGGAAGCTCAGTTGCGTCTGCTCACCGAGGATGCGCCGCCAATGAGCTTCTTGCGCGAGGGCGAGCCCAGCGGTTTCTCCATCGAGGTGGTCAGAGCATTACTGGCGCGCACCGGCGACAGCGGCCAGATCGAACTGATGCCCTGGACGCGAGCATTGCATCTGGCTCAACAGGATGAAGATGTCGCGCTGTTTTCCACCGTGCGCACTCCTGAGCGCGAGAACAGGTTTCAGTGGGTCGGGCCCATCGTGGTCGGCACCACCAGCTTCTATTCGCTCAAGTCGCGCGACCTGGTCATCGATACGTTGGAGCAGGCCGCGGCCAGCGGGCCACTGGCGCTGCCCAAGCAGTGGTACACCTTCGAGACCCTCAGCGCGAGTGGCTTTACCAACCTCTACGGCGTGCCCAGTTCGAAACAGATGGTGACCATGCTCAAGCATGGCCGGGTCAAGCTGATTGCTACCGAAGACCTGACCCTGGCTGGCGAGCTGGCTGCTGTCGATCTCAAACCGCAGGACGTCACCGCGCACGTGCCGTTCATGCGTTCGGCCTATTACATCGCTTTCTCCCCGCAGACTTCGGTGGTGCGTGTGGTGCGCTGGCAACGCGCCTTGCAGCAGATGCATGAGGACGGCAGCCTCGCGGCGATCCTCGGGCGCTGGCTGCCGCATGCGCCGATGCCTCCCATCGCTCCGTAGCGCCTCGCGTGACGACTGGTTAACCTGAGCGCTGAAATCCACCGAGCCCGATCATGTCGCCTCGTCATCTCACTCTCGATCTGCGCAGTCGCGCCGGCTTGTTCGCTCACCTTGGTGCGATGGAACGGGCCGGTGTGCCCATTGATCGGGCGCTGGCCAGTCTGGATCTCGGTACGCGCCACGAGGCCGCCGTGAAGCGCTTGCGGCAGATGGTCGGCGGCGGCCGCGACCTGGCGAGTTCCGGCCAGTTGAGTGGCGTGTTCACGCCACTGGAAAGCGGCCTGGTACGCGCCGCTCAAGAAGCCGGAGCGCTGGCGCATATCTACGAGCAACTGGCGCAGCGCTACGATGAGCAGGCGCGTCATGCCGCAGAATTGAAGTCACGTCTTCTGCTGCCCGCCGGGGTTTTGCTGCTGGCGCTGGCGGTCAAGCCCTTGCCTTCTCTGGTCGCTGGCAGCCTGAGTGGTGCAGGTTACCTGGCGGCCGTTCTGCTGCCGGTGTTGTGGCTGGCTGCGCTGTTGTTCGGTGCGCGTGCGTTGTGGCGGCGCTGGCAGCAGCGGCGAAGCGATCAGCCAGGTCCACTCGACGATCTTCTGCTGGCCCTGCCGATATTGGGCAGCCTGCAGTTGCGGGCGGATATCCGTAACTTCTGTGACAGCCTCGGGCTGTTGCTGGAGGCGGGCATGCCGGTGCTCGATGCCTTGCCGCGTGCCTGCAATGCCGTGACCAATGCACGGCTGCGGCGGGATTTCGCCAACCTGGCACCACGGGTTGCGGCTGGGCAGTCGTTGGTGCGCGCTTTCGACGGGCTGAGTTTTCATGGCAAAGCCATGCTCATCGGCGTGCTCAATACCGGCGAAGCGACCGGCCGACCAGGCGAGGCGCTGCTGCGTTTCGCCCGCCTGCAGGCGCAGCAGCTGGCTGCGAGCCAACAGGCGTTGGCGAGCTGGGCACCACAACTGTTCTATCTGGCCGTCGCCGTGTGGATGGCGTACGGCCTGCTGACCGGTGGCGGATTCTTCCCGGCCCTGCCCGCGGAGCTGGCTGGCCGATAATTTGCTGGTTATCGACCACGGCGGTCCGTTTGAAAGCTGGCAGCAAGTGCCTTGCGCTAGCATTCGTCACGTCTACGCCATTACTAAAAAGAGAAAAAAGCGATTCAACCGACTTTGGAATACGCCCCATGCCCATCCTGCAACGTGCATCTCATCATGAGTTACGCAGTGCCTTTCGTGCCCTGCTGGCTTCCGACCGCTGCTACCACACGGCTTCGGTCTTCGACCCCATGTCCGCCCGCATCGCCGCCGATCTCGACTTCGAGGTCGGTATCCTCGGCGGCTCCGTCGCCTCCCTGCAGGTACTCGGTGCGCCGGACTTCGCCCTGATCACTCTCAGCGAATTCGTCGAGCAGGCCGCGCGCATCGGCCGCGTCTCGCGTTTGCCGGTGATCGCCGATGCCGACCACGGCTACGGTAATGCGCTCAATGTGATGCGCACCGTGGTCGAGCTGGAACGCGCCGGCGTCGCCGCGCTGACCATCGAGGACACCCTGCTGCCGGCCCAGTTCGGTCGCAAGTCCACCGACCTGATCTCCATCGAGGAAGGCGTCGGCAAGATCCTCGCTGCGCTGGAGGCGCGTGTCGATCCGGAGCTCTCGATCATCGCCCGTACCCACGCGGGGGTGCTGGAGGTGGACGAAGTGATCCGCCGCACTCGCGCCTATGAGGCAGCCGGCGCCGACGGCATCTGCCTGGTCGGGATCAAGGATTTCGCCCACCTGGAGCAGATCGCCGCAGGCCTCAAGGTGCCGCTGATGCTGGTCACCTACGGCAATCCCGAACTGCGCGACAACCAACGTCTGGCGCGCCTGGGCGTGCGCATCGTGGTCAACGGCCATGCTGCCTACTTCGCCGCGATCAAGGCCACCTACGACTGCCTGCGCGAACAGCGCGGTGCCCAGCCGTGCGACCTCAACGCCACCGAGCTGACCCACAAGTACACCATGCCCGAGGATTACATCCTCTGGGCCAAGGAGTTCATGGAAGTGCGCGAATAACGACCAGCAGCACTTGCACTTCGCATTTCTCGGGCGCATATCTGTCCGGAGAGCGCGAGGAAACAGAGCATGGCAGGCGGATGGGCAAGTGACGACGCAGTGCAGGAGCAGATCGACAGCAGCATCGAGGACGCCGTCGCGCGTGCTCGCAGCCAGCTGCCGAAGGGCGAGAGCCTGCGTCATTGCGAAGAGTGCGATGCAATCATTCCCGAGGCTCGGCGTCAGGCGATTCCCGGCGTGCGCCTGTGCGTCAACTGCCAGGCCGAGCACGACCGGGAGAATGCCGCCTACAGCGGCTACAACCGTCGCGGTAGCAAGGACAGCCAGCTGCGCTGAGCAAGCGGTACGGCACCTATTCGAGTCCTGATGGTCTAGTGCTACTAGACCGTGACTCAGGAAGAGGTGCCTGCATGACGATTTTTGAAGCCCTACGCATCAGCCACGATATCCAGCGCGAACTGGCGCAGAAACTGATCGCCACCCAGGGCGACAGCGCCGAACGCCACGCTTTGTTCTCTCAGCTCAAGCAGGAGCTGGCCGTGCACTCGGTGGCCGAAGAACGCCATTTCTATATTCCCCTGATGCAGCAGGATGCGGGCGTGGATCTGTCGCGCCACGCGATCGCCGAGCATCACCAGATGGACGAAATGATCGAGGACCTGGAGGAAACCGACCCCAGCAGCCCGAGCTGGCTGGCGCAAGCCAAGGCGCTGGCGGACAAGGTCGAGCATCACCTCAAGGAAGAAGAACACACCTTCTTCCAGATGGCCGGCAAGCTGCTTCGCGACAAGGAGAAGCAGCAACTGGCGGGTGACTATCTCAACGCCTACGACGAGATGAAGCAGGCGTCCTGAATGAGCTAGCCTGAGTGGTAATGGTGGTTTGCACCCGCTCTACACATGACCGTGGGGCGGGTGAAACCCGCCACAGCCAACTCCGCAACAAGGACGTTGCCATGTCTGACTACTGCCGCGCCGCCGTTCCTGGCGGCACCTATTTCTTCACGCTTGTCACTGAGCGGCGTCAGCCGATCCTCACTGATCCCGATATCCGCCAGGCTTTGCGCGAAGCCATCGAAACGGTGCGTCTTACCCAGCCCTTCGTCATCGACGCCTGGGTATTGTTGCCCGATCACCTGCATGCCATCTGGCGCTTGCCGGCAGGTGATGCGGACTTTTCCAATCGCTGGCGGTTGATCAAGCGGCATGTCACGCATGCGTGTGGCAGCCGCTATAACCGCTCGGATTTGTTGAGCCACCGACGTCAGACGAAGGGCCAGGGCACGCTCTGGCAGCAGCGCTTCTGGGAGCATCTGATCCGTGACGAGTGCGACTACGCGCAACATTTCGACTACCTGCACGGCAACCCGCTCAAGCATGGGCTGGTAACGCGTGTGGGGGATTGGCCCTGGTCGTCGTTTCATCGTTGGGTGAAGCAGGGCATTTACCCCGTCGATTGGGGCGGGGATGCGAGCCTTGATGAGCTGGGTGTCGGGGAATAAACCGGAGAATGAATTGGCGGGTTGCACCCGCCCTACAGGTTTGCGCAAGTGGGCAATCACCTACCCCGTAGGGCGGGTGAAACCCGCCAGGGATGTCAAAACAGGCCGTGTGGTTTGCGCAGGTGTGGCAATCACCGCTCCCGTAGGGCGGGTGCAACCCGCCAGGCAACTCAGAACAGGAAATAACGCTGCGCCATCGGCAGTACCTCGGCCGGTTCGCACCAGAGCAACTGGCCGTCGGCCTTGACCTGGTAGTTCTGCGGATCGACCTCGATATTGGGCAGGTAGCCGTTATGGATCAGATCAGTCTTCTGCACCTCGCGGCAACCTTTGACCACGCCGATTTTCTTCTGCAGGCCGAGCTGCTGCGGCACGCCGGCTTCGAACGCCGCCTGGCTGATGAAGGTGATGCTGGTGGCATGGCGGCTGCCACCATAGCTGGCGAACATCGGTCGGTAGTGCACCGGTTGCGGCGTGGGGATCGAGGCGTTGGCGTCGCCCATCAGGCTGGCGGCGATGGCGCCACCCTTGAGGATCAGCGTCGGCTTGACGCCGAAGAAGGCCGGGCGCCAGAGCACCAGGTCAGCCCATTTACCCACTTCCACCGAGCCCACTTCATGGCTGATGCCGTGGGTGATCGCCGGGTTGATGGTGTACTTGGCGATGTAGCGTTTGGCGCGGAAGTTGTCGTTGCCGGGCTCGTCTTCGGGCAGCGCGCCGCGCTGCTGCTTCATCTTGTCGGCGGTTTGCCAGGTACGCGTGATCACCTCGCCGACGCGGCCCATGGCCTGGCTGTCGGAACTGATCATGGAAAACGCGCCGAGGTCGTGGAGGATATCCTCGGCGGCGATGGTTTCACGGCGGATACGGCTCTCGGCGAAGGCCACGTCCTCGGCGATGCTCGGGTCGAGGTGGTGGCAGACCATCAGCATGTCCAGGTGCTCGTCGATGGTGTTCTTGGTGAACGGCCGGGTCGGGTTGGTCGAGGACGGCAGTACGTTGGGGAAACCGCAGGCCTTGATGATATCCGGGGCGTGGCCGCCGCCGGCACCCTCGGTGTGGTAGGTGTGGATGGTGCGGCCCTTGAACGCGCCGAGGGTGGTCTCGACGAAGCCGGATTCGTTCAGGGTGTCGGTGTGGATCGCCACCTGCACGTCGTATTGGTCGGCCACGCTCAGGCAGTTGTCGATGGCCGCCGGGGTGGTGCCCCAGTCTTCGTGCAGCTTCAGACCGATGGCGCCGGCCTTGACCTGCTCGATCAAGGGCTCGGGCAGCGAGGCGTTGCCCTTGCCGGTGAAGCCCAGGTTCATCGGGAAGGCGTCGGCGGCCTGCAGCATGCGCGCCATGTGCCAGGGCCCGGAGGTGCAAGTGGTGGCGTTGGTGCCGGTGGCAGGTCCCGTGCCGCCACCGATCATGGTGGTCACCCCGCTCATCAGCGCCTCTTCGATCTGCTGCGGGCAGATGAAGTGGATGTGGGTGTCGATGCCGCCGGCGGTGAGGATCATGCCTTCGCCGGCGATCACCTCGGTACCGGCACCGATGGCGATGGTCACGTCCGGCTGGATATCCGGGTTGCCGGCCTTGCCGATGGCTTTGATGCGCCCGTCCTTGAGGCCGACGTCGGCCTTGACGATGCCCCAGTGGTCGATGATCAGCGCGTTGGTGATCAGCGTGTCGACCACGTCGGCCGCGCACAGCTGGCCCTGGCCCATGCCGTCGCGGATCACCTTGCCGCCGCCGAATTTCACTTCTTCACCGTAGGTGGTGAAGTCCTTCTCGACTTCGATCCACAGGTCGGTATCGGCCAGGCGCACCTTGTCGCCGACGGTGGGGCCGAACATGTCGGCGTAGGCTTGGCGGGAAATCTTCATTGGAAGTCCTCGTAGGGTGCGCTGTGCGCACCGTTGCTATCTGTGTCGTTGCTGGTGCGCACGGCGCATCCTACGGGCTATAGATCGCCCATCACCCGGCCGGCGAAGCCGAACACCCGGCGGGCGCCGGCCAGATCGACCAGCTCCACGTCACGGCTCTGCCCCGGCTCGAAACGTACGGCAGTGCCGGCCGGGATATTCAGGCGCATACCGCGAGTACTGGCTCGGTCGAACAGCAGGGCGTCATTGGTTTCGAAGAAGTGGTAGTGCGAGCCGACCTGGATCGGCCGGTCGCCGCTGTTGGCCACGGACAGGGTCAGGGTGCGGCGACCGGCATTGAGTTCGATCTCGCCGTCGGCAATCTGGTATTCGCCGGGAATCATGGGGTTCTCACTCCAGAATCAGTTGCATAAAGGTCAGATCCAGCCAGCGCCCGAACTTGCGGCCGACCTGGGGCATCTGCCCGCTGGTGACGAAGCCGAGGCGCTGATGCAGACGAATCGAGGCAGCGTTCTCCGACTCGATGGCGGCGACCATGACATGCAGGTTGGCGGCGCGAGCGCGCTCGATCAGCGCCTGCATCAGCGTCGGGCCTAGGCCCTGGCCGCGCTGGTCGGCACGTATGTAGACCGAGTGCTCGGCGGTCTGGCGAAAGCCTTCGATGGTGCGCCAGGTGCCGTAGCTGGCATAACCGACTACCTCGCCGGCGGCGTCATGTGCGACCAGTACCGGGAAGCCCGCTGCAGTGCGCTCCGCCAGCCAGGCGCGGCGGTTGGCGAGATCCACCAGGGTCTCGTTCCAGATCGCCGTGGTGTGCTGCACCGCGTCGTTGTAAATGGCGAGAATGCCGGGCAGGTCGGCTTCGCCGGCATTCACTATGTCGAAATTCATGGTTCAGGCGATCGGCTGGTGCACGGTCACCAGTTTGGTGCCGTCAGGGAAGGTGGCTTCGATCTGGATCTCCGGGATCATCTCCGGCACACCCTCCATCACCTGATCGCGGCTCAGCAGGGTGGTGCCGAAATGCATCAGTTCGGCGACTGTCTGGCCGTCGCGCGCGCCTTCGAGCAGGGCGGCAGAGATGTAAGCCATGGCCTCCGGGTAATTCAGCTTGACCCCACGCGCCAGGCGGCGCTCGGCCACCAGGCCGGCGGTGAAGATCAGCAGCTTGTCTTTTTCTCTTGGTGACAAATCCATGACGGCTCCAGTCTTGGAGCGGCAAGGCTGTGCCTTGTCCGCAATAGTGCTTCGGTCGCTGGGTGGAACGCGGCGTGCGCTGTTCCACTCTGGCGTGGCTGTACTGCAATTTGTAGGAGCCGGCTTGCCGGCGATCGACAGAGGCCTGATCGCCGGCAAGCCGGCTCCTACATGTCCGTTGTGCTCATGTGCTCCAGATTCGGGGTGACACTGCTTCGCGCCCCAGCATCGCCGGGCGCAGCAGGCGCCAGAGCTCGATCAGCCAGGCGCGAGCCTTGAGTGCTTCGCTGGCCAGGCAGCGTGCGACCAGCAGGCCCGAGAGCTGGCTGAGGTCACCGCGTACACCGTCGATCTTCAGCTCCCGGCAGCGCTCCAGCAAATCACTGTCTACATCGGCGCTGATCAGCAGGGTGGCGAACACCGGCTGGCCGTTGAGGCCGATAGGTGAATCGAGCAGACCGTCGCCGCCGACCACGCGCTGGCGTTCGTGCCAGAGCAGCTTGCCGTCACGGCGGACATCCAGCGCGGCCTGAAAATGGCCGCTGGCAAAGCGCTCGTCGGCAGCCGGGCGGCCGAGGGCGACGATGTCCCAGTAAAGCAGGCGGGCGTCACCGTGCAGGTCGATCTGCGTATGCAGTTCGGCCTGGGCGCCGGCATAGATGATGGTTTCCTGCGGCAGCCACTCCAGGGTGGCGCCGGCGTCGATGCGCAGGCGCAGATCCTGCCGAGCGACACCGGAGGCGCGATACCACTTGGCCGCTCCGGGGCTGGTGAGCTGCACCCAGGTGTTTTCGCCAGCGTGGGCCGAGATGTCCAGGACGTCGCCGCCGGCAATGCCTCCAGGCGGGTGGACGATGATGTGCTGGCACACCTCCGGGCCTTCGGCATACAGGTGCTTCTGCACTCTAAGTGGGCCTAGGTGGCGTCTCTGCACTGGTGTGGTGCGTTCGCCGTGGCGCGCGTAGGCCAGCTCCAGCTCGGCAGGCCAGCTTGGCGTGAACAGGGCGGCAGGCAGATTCATGTTAAGGCAGGGGGTCCGCAGGATAGTTGACCGAGTGGGCAAGCAAGAGGCGTGCCCTGAACCAATTCGGTGCGCATTTACGGCTGTCTGCGGCGGTGGCCAGTCGCACTGCTGCATCTGGCTCTGCCTATCGAGCATGGCCAGCTCTAGAGTCGGGCGTCGATTCGTGCGGAGCGCTCATGTTTACCTTTATCGCCTTCGCCGCGGGGTTGGTGCGCGGCTACAGCGGCTTCGGTTTCGCCATGCTGATGGCGCTCGGACTGATGCTGCGACTGCCGCCTGCGGAAGCGGTGCCAGTGGCGCTGATTCTCGATGTGGCCTGCAGCGTAACGCTGTGGCCGGCGGCGCTGCGCGCCGTGCATGGGCGCGTGCTGGGGCGTCTGTTGGTCGGCATGCTGCTGGCGGTGCCGCTGGGCGCCTGGCTATTGCTGTGGCTGCCTGCCCACATCATGGCGCCGCTGGTGGCGGTGCTTTGTTTGTGCGGTGGCGTGCTGGTGTTGTGGCGTCCGTCCGTCGCCACACCGGTGGGCCAGGGTATGGCCTGGTTGGCCGGGCTGGCATCCGGCCTGGCGACCACCCTGGCCTCGGCCGGCGGCCCGCCATTGATGATCTACCTGCTGCGCAGCGGCCTCGATGCGCGCCAGTTGCGCGGTACGGCAGTGCTGTTCTTCCTCGCCAGCAGTGGCGCTGCGCTGATCGGGTTGGGCCTTGCGGGTGTGTTGAACGGCGCGCTCTGGCGGCTGGCACTGGAGCTGGCATTGCCGGCGTTGGCCGGCAACCTGCTCGGCCAATGGCTGCATCCGCGCTGGCAGCCGTTTTCGCTGCGGGTGCTGGTCGGTGGTTTGCTGGTACTGCTGTCGGTGGGGAGTCTGTTGCGGGTGTTGTGGGCGTAGGGCAGGGGCGTCATCAGACATGGGTGGCCTGGCGGGTTGCACCCGCCCTACGGTGAGTTTCGTCCTTCAATCGCGGTCGACGGCGAAGGGCGACCAGGCCTGGCGGCTCGGCATGATTTCCAGACGGTTGATGTTGATATGGTCCGGCAGGGTGGCGACGTAGAAGATCTGCTCGGCGATGTCCTCGGCGGTCAGCGGCGTGGTGCTGCCGTACAGCGCGTCGGAGGCAGCCTGGTTGCCCTTGGTGCGCACCAGGGTGAATTCGGTTTCGGCCATGCCCGGCGCGATGTCGGTGACGCGCACGCCGGTGGATACCAGGTCGCAGCGCAGGTTGAAGCTGAACTGTTTGACGAAGGCCTTGCTGGCGCCATAGACGTGGCCGCCCGGGTAGGGCCATTCGCCGGCCACCGAGCCGATGTTGATGATGCTGGTGCCCTTGCCGATTTCCAGCAGCTTGGGCAGTACCGCATGGGTGACGTTGACCAGGCCGGTGATGTTAGTGTCGATCATGGTGTGCCAGTCTTGCAGGGCAACCTTCTGCGCGGCCTCCGGGGCCAGCGCCAGACCGGCATTATTGACCAGCACGTCGATACGGTCGAAGGGCGCTTGCAGGCCGTCGACCAGCGCCTTCACCGCAGCAGCATCGCGCACGTCGAGCGCGGCGATGTGCACTGGTACCTTGTCCTGCAACTCGGCCTTCAGCTCTTCCAGGCGCTCCAGGCGTCGGCCGCTGAGTACCAGGATCCAGCCGGCCTCGGCGAAGCGTCGTGCCGTGGCGCGGCCGAAACCGGATGTCGCGCCTGTGATGAATGCCACCTTGCTCATGGATAACCTCGTTTCGTTACTAGCGGTTGGCTCGCCGGCTGCGTGCCGGCGAGGGTCATGCGGAAAGTTCGAGGAACTTGCGCACGCGTTCGGTTTCCGGGTTGGTGAAGAACTTCTCCGGGGCGGATTTCTCGATCAGCAGGCCCTTTTCCAGGAACACCACCTGATCGGACACCGCGCGGGCGAATTCCATTTCGTGGGTGACCACGATCATGGTGTAGCCCTCGCTGGAGAGGTTTTTCATCACCGTCAGCACTTCGCCGACCCGCTCCGGGTCGAGTGCCGAGGTCGGCTCGTCGAACAGGATCACCTCCGGGCTCATGGCCAGGGCACGGGCTATCGCCACGCGCTGCTTCTGCCCGCCGGAGAGGGTGTAGGGAAAGGCTTCGGCCTTCTGTTCCATGCCAACTTTTTCCAGCAGCGTCTGGGCGATGGCGCGGGCCTCGTCCTTGCGCATCTTCTTCACCTGCATCGGTGCTTCCATGACGTTCTGCAGCACGTTCAGGTGCGGCCACAGGTTGAAGCTCTGGAACACCATGCCGGTCTTGGCGCGGATCGCTGCCAGGTCGCGGTTGTTCATGCGCTTGCCCTGGGCGTCGACGCCGATGCGCTGGCCGGCGATGTGAATACTGCCGCGATCCGGCTCTTCGAGCCAGTTGATGCAGCGCAGCAGGGTGGATTTGCCCGAGCCGGACGAACCCAGCACGCTGACCACCTCGCCCTTGTTCACGGTCAACGAGATGTCGCGCAGCACCTCGATACCGTCGAAGCTCTTGGAAAGATTGTCGATCTGTACCGCAGGTGCCTCAGGCATGTTCGAAACCTCGTTTGGCGCCGAACCGGCTCGCCCATTTGAGCGCCAGTTCCAGGCAGATGCTGATGATCCAGTACAGGGCGATGACCACGATGAACGCCTCGCTGGGGATGAAGTAGGTGGCTTGCACCGAGTTGGCCGCAGCGGTCAGTTCCTGCACGGTGATGATGGTGAGAAAGGCGGTGTCCTTGAGTGCACCCGCGTGCTGCCCAAGCGCGGCATCTGGGCGCGGGCCGACGAGATTCTGGTCACCCTCGGTTCGCAGAACGCGCTCTATCTGCTGGCCAGCCTGCTGATGGCGCGCGGTGTGCGCGTTGGCGTGGAGAACCCTGGTTTTCGCGATGCGGCTAGCATCTTCGACATTCACGGCGCCAAGGTGCACCTGCAGGATGTCGACGATCAGGGCCTTGTGGTGGACCGGCGGCTGGATGACTGCCAGTACCTCTACGTGACGCCGGGGCACCAGGTACCCACCGGCGTGGCGATGAGCACGGCGCGGCGCGAACAACTGCTGAGGCAGATTCGTGAGCACGACCAGGTGCTGATCGAGGACGACTACGACGCCGAATTCAACCTCGACAACCACCCACTGCCGGCGCTCAAGGCCAGCGACAGCAGCGGCCGGGTGATCTATCTGAGCAGCCTGTCCAAGGCCTTTTCGCCGGGGCTGCGGATCGGCTACATGGTCGCCGACGCTGAGCTGATCGACGAGCTCCGCGCCCTGCGCCGGCTGATGTACCGACATCCGCCGCTGAACAACCAGCGCATGCTCGCCGACTTCCTCGCCCAGGGGCATTACGACGCGCACCTGCGGCGTTTTCGCGAGGAACATTGCCGCCGCCGCGAGCTGCTTTACCAGGCGCTGCGCAGCGACCTGAGCGACTGCCAGCCGATGGGCAGCCCTGGTGCCAGCGCCTGCTGGCTGGCGGCGCCTGCGGGCATCGACACTCAGCGCCTGGCCTGGGCGGCGGCGCAGCAGAGCGTGTTGATCGAATCCGGGGCGCAGTTCTTCCTGGGTGATGGCGAGGCGCCGAAGAACTTCATGCGCCTGGGGTTCCACGCCATCGATGCCGAACGCATTCGGCCGGGCGTGCAGAAGCTGGGGGAGGTGCTGGCGGGGTTGTGATCGCTTGTCTCCCCTCTCCCGCTTGCGGGAGAGGGGCGGGGGAGAGGGTTTGCCGGCGACTCCTATCTGCCGTACTTGCCCTCTCCCCAACCCTCTCCACTAGGCGTGCCCCCAATAAATGGGAGAGGGGGCTGTCTGCGGCCTGGACAGAGTCAGGCAAAACGCGGTGCGAACAGGGCGAACACCTCGTCGAAGATCGCCAGCGCCTCGTTTACCTGCGCGGCGCTGACGATGCACGGCGGCACTACATGGATGCGGTTTTCCACCACGAAGCTGAGCAGCCCGCGCGCGGTCAGCGCCGCCTTCATTTCCTGCATCACCGGCGCCGGCATCGGCGTCTTCTTCTGCACATCGCTGACGAATTCCAGCGCCCAGAACAGGCCGACGCCACGCGCCTCGCCGATCATCGGGTAGCGTTCGGCCAGTTTCTTCAGGCCCGGGCCGAGCACCTGGGCGCCGATATCGCGGGCATTTTCCACCATGCCTTCCTCGGTCATCGCATCCAGCGTGGCGACGATGGCGGCCATGGCCAGTGGGTGCCCGGAGTAGGTCAGCCCGCCGGGGAAGAAGTGGTTGTCGAAGTGCTCGCAGATCGGCTTGGAAATCATCACTCCACCGGCCGGCACATAGCCGGAGTTGACGCCCTTGGCGAAGACGATCAGGTCCGGCACCACGTCGAAATGCTCCAGCGCCAGCCAGCTGCCGGTACGGCCGAAACCGGCCATCACTTCATCGAGGATGAGCAGAATGCCGAACTCGTCGGCCAGCTTGCGTACGCCCTGCATGTAGCCCTTGGGCGGCACCAGAATGCCGGCGGTGCCGGGAATGCTCTCCAGCAGAATGGCGGCGATGGCGCCCGGCCCCTCACATTCGATGACCCGGCGCAGGTGCTGCAGGGCACGTGCGCATTCTTCTTCTTCGTTCGCCGCATTGAACTCGGTGCGGTACAGGTAGGGATTAAAAAAGTGCACATGGCCACGGGCGTACTCATTGGGCACACGGCGTGGGTCGCCGGTGGCGACAATGGCCGCGCCGGTGCTGCCGTGGTAGGAGCGGTAGGCGGAGAGGATCTTGTCGCGACCGGTATACAGGCGCGCCATGCGCATGGCGTTCTCGTTGGCATCGGCGCCGGCGTTGGTAAAAAACACCTTGGAGAAACCGGCCGGCGCGCGGGCGAGGATGCGCTTGGCCGCTTCGCCACGCATCAGGTTGGCGGTGGCCGGGGCGATGGTCACCAGGCTGCCGGCCTGTTCCTGGATGGCGGCGATCACCTTGGGGTGCTGGTGGCCGATGTTGGTGTTGACCAGTTGGCTGCTGAAGTCGAGGTAGCGTTTGCCGTCGTAGTCCCACAGGGTGCAGCCCTCGCCGCCGGCAATCACCAGCGGGTTGAGGGCGCCCTGGGTCGACCAGGAGTGGAAGACGTGCTGGCGATCCAGATCGTGGACGTACTGGTTGCTGATCGGTGTGCTCATGATGACCTCGGGCTGGCCGTTGCGGATGGTTGCACCTTAGGAACAAAGCGGTCGTTGGCCGTAGAGCCAGATGCTGGAAGTGGCCGGGTCAGCGCGTCTGGCTCGCCGACGTCGGGTAACTGTCCCTAGGCGCTTGGTATGTACAGGCTAGGCTGGAGGCATCCGTTTTCAGGAGTGAAACCATGGCCCACGCATTCGAAATCAACACCGCCCCGCTGGTGTCCACTGAGGGCCTGAACAGCGCCGCGATCGCCCAGGCGCGTATCGACCTGGCCGCCTGCTTTCGCATGGCTGCACGCCTCGGCATGGGCGAGGGCATCTGCAACCACTTTTCCGTGGTGGTGCCCGGGCGGCCCGAGCTGTTTCTGGTCAACCCTTATGGCCTGGCCTTCGCCGAGGTTACAGCGTCCTCACTGCTGGTCTGCGATTTCGACGGGCGCGTGGTGCTGGACGATGGCCGCCCGGAGGCCACGGCGTTCTTTATCCATGCCCAGTTGCACCGCCTCAACCCGCGCGCCACGGCGGCGTTCCACACCCATATGCCCAACGCCACGGCACTGTGCATGCTGGAGGGCGAGCCCTTCGTCTGGGCCGGGCAGACGGCGTTGAAGTTCTACGAACGGCTGGTGGTGGATGAGGATTATCAGGGCCTTGCCCTGAATGATGCCGAGGGCGAGCGCATCGCCCGCGCGGCAGGTGATGCCGATGTGGTGATGCTGAAGAACCATGGCCCTTTGGTGCTGGGGCTAAGTATTGCCGAAGCCTGGGACGACCTCTACTACCTGGAGCGCGCCGCCGAGGTGCAGCTCAAGGCCATGGCCAGCGGTCGGCCGCTGAAGGCCGTGGCACCGGCGATTGCCAGTGCGGCGTGCCGGCAGATGCTGCAGGGCAACGCCGAAAGCGCGCATCTGCATCTGGAGAGCGTGAAACGCCAGTTGCTGCGCGAGGGATCGGATTTCGCCGGGTGATGCCTGTAGGAGTCCGCTTGCGGGCGATCCGTCGTTTCGGCCAACGGATCGCCGGCAAGCCGGCTCCTACAAGGCGGGATCAGATTTGTAGGGTGGGCCGGGCGGCGATCCGTTTCAGCCCACCAATTGACGCTCCCTGGATGGATCAGGCGGGTTACACCCGCCCTACGTTCCGCATCAGATCGCCACCAACCCGCGCACGCCTTCGGCTTCCATGTTCTCGCCACGGCCCTGCTGGACGATCTCGCCACGGCTCATCACCAGATACTGGTCGGCAAGCTCGGCAGCGAAATCATAGAACTGCTCCACCAGCAGGATGGCCATGTCGCCGCGAGCGGCGAGCTTCTTGATCACCGCGCCGATCTCCTTGATCACCGAGGGTTGGATACCTTCGGTGGGCTCGTCGAGGATCAGCAGGCGCGGCTGGCTGGCCAGGGCGCGACCGATGGCCAGCTGTTGCTGCTGGCCACCGGACAGGTCGCCGCCACGGCGATGCTTCATCTCGCGCAGCACCGGGAACAGCTCGTAGATGAATTCCGGCACGGCCTTGGCCTGGCTGCCGGGGAAGCGCGACAGGCCCATCAGCAGGTTCTCTTCCACCGTCAGGCGGCCGAAGATTTCGCGTCCCTGGGGCACGTAGGCGATACCAGCGTGTACGCGCTGGTGCGGTTTGAAAGCGGTGATGGGTTTACCTTCCCATTGCACGCTACCGTCCTTGGCCGGGATCAGACCCATCAGGCATTTGAGTAACGTGGTCTTGCCCACGCCGTTGCGGCCAAGCAGGCAGGTGACTTCGCCGACCTTCACGTCGAACGACAGGCCACGGAGGATGTGGCTGCCGCCGTAATACTGGTGGAGTTGTTGGACTTGCAGCATATGGATGTCCTTAAGCATGCGGTGCGCGCGGCGCACCCTACGGAGCGCCAGCCTTCTCCCCTCTACCGCTTGCGGGAGAGGGGCCGGGGGAGAGGGGCTTTTCAGCGACCCAGATAAACCTCGATCACCCGCTCGTCGTTCTGTACCTGCTCCAGCGAGCCTTCGGCCAGCACGCTGCCTTGGTGCAGTACGGTGACGTGGTCGGCGATGGAGCCGACGAAGCCCATGTCGTGCTCCACCACCATCAGCGAGTGCTTGCGTGCCAGCGACTTGAACAGCTCGGCGGTGAACTCGGTCTCGGCGTCGGTCATGCCTGCCACTGGTTCGTCGAGCAGCAGCAGATGCGGCTCCTGCATCAGCAGCATGCCGATCTCGAGGAACTGTTTCTGGCCGTGGGAGAGCAAACCGGCGGGACGATTGCGAGACGTCTCCAGGCGAATGGTATTGAGCACCTCTTCGATGCGATCCTTCTGCTCGCCGCTGAGTCTGGCGCGCAGGCTGGCCCATACCGATTTGTTGGTCTTCTGTGCCAGCTCCAGGTTTTCGAACACCGTCAGCGCTTCGAACACCGTCGGCTTCTGGAACTTGCGGCCGATGCCGGCCTGGGCGATCTGCACTTCGCTCATGGCAGTCAGGTCGTACTGCTCGCCGAAGTAGGCCACGCCGTTGTCCGGGCGGGTCTTGCCGGTGATCACGTCCATCATGGTGGTCTTGCCGGCGCCGTTGGGGCCGATGATGCAGCGCAGCTCACCGACGCCGATGTACAGGGTCAGGTTGGTCAGCGCCTTGAAGCCATCGAAGCTGACGTTGATATCTTCCAGCGTAAGGATGGTGCCATGGCGGACGTTGACGCCCTTGCCGACGTTCTTGCCGGTGTCCAGCGCCAGGCCGGTAGGGTCGAAGGCGGCTTCGAGCATGGTTTCAGAGACCGGTGTGGCTTTCATTGATCCTTCTCCTTCTTCAACAGGCCGACGACGCCTCTTGGCAGGAACAGGGTGACGACGATGAATAGCGCGCCCAGGGCGAACAGCCAGTATTCCGGGAAGGCCACGGTGAACCAGCTCTTCATGCCATTGACCAGGCCGGCGCCAAGCAGCGGGCCGATCAGCGTGCCGCGACCGCCCAGGGCGACCCATACGGCAGCTTCGATGGACTGCGTCGGCGCCATTTCGCTGGGGTTGATGATGCCCACCTGCGGCACGTATAGCGCGCCGGCCAGGCCGCACAACACCGCGCTCAGCACCCAGATGAACAGCTTGTAACCGCGTGGGTCGTAGCCGCAGAACATCAGGCGGTTCTCGGCGTCACGCAGGGCCGTGAGCACGCGGCCGAACTTGCTGCGTGCCAGGCGAAAGCCCAGGTACAGGCTGCCCACCAGCAACACCACGGTGGCGAAGAACAGCACGGCGCGGGTGCCCTGCGCGGTGATGTCGAAGCCGAGGATGCGGGTGAAGCCGGTAAAGCCGTTGTTGCCGCCGAAGCCGGTTTCGTTGCGGAAGAACAAGAGCATGCCGGCGAAGGTCAGCGCCTGGGTCATGATCGAGAAGTACACGCCCTTGATCCGCGAGCGGAAGGCGAAGAAGCCGAACACCAGCGCCAGCAGACCGGGCGCCAGCACCACCAGGCACATGGCCCAGAGGAAGCTGGAGGTGCCGTACCAGTACCAGGGCAGCTCGCTCCAGGCGAGGAAGCTCATAAAGGCCGGCAGGCCGTCACCGGCACTCTGGCGCATCAGGTACATGCCCATGGCGTAGCCGCCGAGGGCGAAGAACAGGCCGTGGCCCAGCGACAGCATGCCGGCGTAGCCCCAGACCAGGTCCAGCGCCAGGGCGACGATGGCGTAGCAGAGGATCTTGCCCACCAGGGTCAGCGAATAGGCCGAGACGTGCAGGGCATGGTCGGCCGGCAACAGGTGCAGCAGTGGCATGGCGAGCAGCACGGCCAGCACCAGCAGGCCGATGGCCAGCGAAACCTGAGGGCCGAGCTTGGCGCTGGCACGGGCCAGCAGCGTTTGATTTATCGCATTCATCAGTCGATCACTCGTCCTTTAAGCCCGCAGGGCGGGTGCAACCCGCCGCTGCAGTGATGGCGTTCGGTCTGTCTGGCGGGTTTCACCCGCCCTACGCCCGTTGGCGCAATAACGGTCGCTGGTCATCAGTCGATCACCCGTCCTTTGAGAGCGAAAAGGCCTTGCGGGCGTTTCTGGATGAACAGGATGATCAGCGCGAGGATGAGGATCTTGCCGAGCACCGCACCGATCTGCGGTTCTAGGAACTTGTTCACCACGCCCAGGCCGAAGGCGGCCAGCACGCTACCGGCCAGTTGGCCGACGCCGCCGAGTACCACCACCAGGAAGGAGTCGATGATGTAGCTCTGACCGAGGTCCGGGCCGACGTTGCCGATCTGGCTCAGGGCCACGCCGCCGAGGCCGGCGATGCCCGAACCGAGACCGAAGGCCAGCATGTCCACGCGTCCGGTGGGCACGCCGCAGCAGGCGGCCATATTGCGGTTCTGGGTTACCGCGCGCACGTTCAGGCCCAGGCGCGTCTTGTTCAGCAGCAGCCAGGTCAGGACCACGACGAACAAGGCGAAGCCGATAATGACGATGCGGTTGTAGGGCAGCACCAGGTTCGGCAGCACCTGCATGCCGCCAGACAACCAGGCCGGGTTGGCCACTTCGACGTTCTGTGCGCCGAAGGTGACGCGTACCAGTTGAATCAGGATCAGGCTGATGCCCCAGGTGGCCAGCAGGGTTTCCAGCGGCCGGCCATAGAGGTGGCGGATCACCGTGCGCTCCAGCGCCATGCCGATGCAGGCCGTGACCAGAAAGGCGATCGGCAACGCGGCCAGTGGGTAGAGCGTGAGGTATTCGGGCGCCAGGCGCTGGAAGCTCAGCTGCACCACGTAGGTGGTGTAGGCGCCCAGCATCAGCATTTCGCCGTGGGCCATGTTGATCACCCCGAGCAGGCCGAAGGTGATGGCCAGACCGAGGGCGGCGAGCAGCAGAATCGAACCCAGCGACAGGCCACTGAAGGCCTGGCCGAGCAGTTCGCCGATCAGCAGTTTGTTCTTCACTTGAGCCAGGCTCTGCTCGGCAGCGGCGCGCACGGTGGCATCGCTTTCTTCGCCATCGAGCAGGCTTTGCAGGCGGGTGCGGGCCAGCGGGTCGCCGGTCTTGCCCAGACGCTCCACGGCAGCCAGGCGCACGGCCGGGTCGCTGGCCTCCAGCTGCAGGTTGGCCAGGGCCAGGGTGATGGCGTCACGCACGTTCTCGTCGGCTTCCATGCTCAGGCGGTTTTCCAGCAGCGGCAGCAGTGCCGGCGGTGTATTGCGCTGCAGTTGCTTGGCGGCGGCGAGGCGCACGGCGGCATCGTCATCGAGCAACTGATGGCTGGCCACGGCGAAGGCGATCAGGCCGCGCAGGCGGTTGTTCAGGCGCAGCTTGCGTGGCGTGCCATTGGCTTCGGCTGCGCCATCGGCGGCCTGCCAGGTGCCGTCCTGTTCGATGAAGGCGCGTTTGTCGGCATCGCTGCCGACGCGGCCCTGCCGCAGGGCTTGCAACAGTGGCATACGCTCGGGGCTGGGCGCTGCGGCCCAGTCCTGCAGCAGTTTGGCCTGCTTGCTGGCGTTGGCGGCGACGAAATCGTCGGCCTCGCCAGCCTGCGCCGCCAGTGGCAGCAACAGCAGCAGGCTCAGGAGAATCCGGGTAAGGGCAGTGGGCATAAGGGGGTCCTTGATGGCCTGTAGGAGCCCGCTTGCGGGCGATCAGGGTGATCGCTGGCAAGCCAGCTCCTACAGGTTTACAGCGGGTGAGAACCGTAGAATCAGTTCGACTTCACCGGGGTATCGGCTTTCTTGTCGTTGCCTTCGATGTACGGGCTCCACGGCTGGGCGCGGATCGGGCCTTCGGTTTCCCAGACCACGGAGAACTGACCGTCCTCCTGGATCTCGCCGATCATCACCGGCTTGTGCAGGTGATGGTTCTTCTCGTCCATCTTCAGGGTGAAGCCGCTCGGGGCCGCGAATTCCTGGCCGGCCATGGCTTCGCGCACCTTGTCGACGTCGGTGGTGCCGGCCTTCTCGACCGCTTGCGCCCACATGTGGATGCCCACGTAGGTGGCTTCCATCGGGTCGTTGGTCACCACGGTGTCGGCGTTCGGCAGCTTCTTGGCCTTGGCGTAGGCTTTCCAGTTGGCGACGAATTTCTCGTTGACCGGGTTCTCCACGGACTGGAAGTAGTTCCAGGCCGCCAGGTGGCCGACCAGTGGCTTGGTGTCGATGCCGCGCAGTTCTTCCTCACCCACGGAGAAGGCCACCACCGGCACTTCGGTGGCTTCCAGGCCCTGGTTGGCCAGCTCCTTGTAGAACGGCACGTTGGAGTCGCCGTTCACGGTGGAAACCACGGCAGTCTTGCCGCCAGCGGAGAACTTCTTGATGTTGGCGACGATGGTTTGATAGTCGCTATGACCGAAGGGGGTGTAGACCTCTTCGATGTCCTTGTCGGCGATGCCCTTGCTGTGCAGGAAGGCGCGCAGGATCTTGTTGGTGGTGCGTGGGTAGACGTAGTCGGTGCCGAGCAGGAAGAAGCGCTTGGCGGCGCCGCCGTCTTCGCTGAGCAGGTATTCCACCGCCGGGATGGCCTGCTGGTTTGGCGCTGCACCGGTGTAGAACACGTTCGGCGACATCTCTTCGCCTTCGTACTGCACCGGGTAGAACAGCAGGCCGTTGAGCTCTTCATAGACCGGCAGCACGGATTTTCGCGATACCGAGGTCCAGCAGCCGAAGGTCACCGCGACCTTGTCCTGGGTCAGCAACTGGCGGCCACGCTCGGCGAACAGCGGCCAGTTCGACGCCGGGTCGACCACCACCGGCTCCAACTGCTTGCCGAGCACGCCGCCCTTGGCGTTGATCTCGTCGATGGTCATCAGCGCCATGTCTTTAAGCGAAGTTTCCGAGATGGCCATGGTGCCGGACAGCGAGTGCAGGATGCCGACCTTGATGGTCTCGGCGGCCTGGATGGACCAGCTCAGGCCCATGGCGGCGATGGAAGCGGAAAGGGTAAAGGCCTTGATCAGGCTGCGACGTTGCATGGTGCGATCTCCATTCACAATTGTGACTAAGTGGACAGCGTTTTTATTGGTGGCAGTGAAGGTCATGGCTCGGTTATTCCGGCATCGGCTCTACGCACTGGCGAGCGCCGTACAGCTTGTGCAAGGTGATCGAATGCACCTCTGCCTTGCTGACCTCTATATGGCCCTTGAGCAATTGCTGTGCCTGTTCTGAGCGACGGATCAGGATTGCCTCGAGAATTTGCTGGTGCTCTGCATAGGTCAGGTCGATGCGTCGGGTCTGAGTGAAATCCAGCCGCCTTAGAATGCGGATCTTCTCGCTGACCTCACGGTGCACGCGGGCCATCTCGCGATTGCCGGCGGCTTCCAGTAATTGGCAATGAAAGGCTTCGTCGAGGCGTGAAACGGCGACGCCGTCCTGCAACTGGTCTTCCTTTTGCACCATCCAGGTGCGCGCAAGCATCTGCAGTGCAGGCGGGTGTTCGTCCGTGGGGCGCTGGCAAAGTCGGCGTACGGCGTCGAGTTCAAGGACGATGCGCAGCTCGTACAATTCATCGAATTGCACGAAGTCCAGCGGGCGAACCTGCCAGCCGCTGCGAAAGTGCACGTCGAGAAAACCCTCGCGCTGCAGACGGTGCAGCGCCTGGCGTACCGGCGTGCGGCTGGCCGCCATGCGCGCGGCGACCTCGCCTTCGGAGAAGCGGTCGCCGGGCATCAGGCGGAACTCGAAGATGTCGTCCTTGAGCCGGGCGTAGATGCGCTCGGCCAGGCTCTCTGGGCGCTCGGCAGCACGCGGCATGAGCGTGCTCAGGCCTTGGTGCTGGCGATATAGGCGCGCCAACCACCAAAGCTGGTGATGTCGCGCGCGCCATCCAGCGCATAGGGCTCGCAGATAAAGCCCTTGACCCAACGGCCGTCGGCCAGCTCCAGGTTGCCGATACCCAGTGGTGGCGGGATCTCGGCGACGAACTCACCGAAGCGCGCCTGCGGCACGTCCCACAGCTCGACGATGATCGCCGCGCCGTCCTCGGCCACACGGGCCAGGCCCGGCTTGGGCGGCACGGTACCGGGCAGGGCATAGAGGCGGTAATGCGCCGTGCTGGTGGTCTGCTCCACCAGCACCGCATCGCGTGTGCTGAGCTGGAAGTTCAGCGGCATGCCGGTCATGTGCGCGCCGACCACGGCAACACGGATGCAACCGGGTGCAGGCTTGTCGCTGGTGGTTTGCTTTGGCAGCGGCTTGCCGGTGGCGCCCAGCGGCAGATTGACTGCCTGCTGCCAGCGCTGACCGAAGGCGGCCAGTGCCTGGTCATGCCAGGCTGGTGCGAGCAGGGTGATGCCGGCCGGCAGGCCGTCGGCGCGCAGCCCTGCCGGCACGGCGAGGGCAGACAGGTCAGCGAGGTTGGTGAAGTTGGTGTAGGTGCCGAACTGGCTGTTGAACAGCACGGGTTCGGCTTGCATCTCGGCCAGGGTGCGGATGGTTGGCGAGGTCGGCACCACCATGGCGTCGAAGTCGGCCAGGGCGCCGTTGATCACGCGGCTCAGTTCGGCGCGAATGTACTCGGCTTTGTAAGCGTCGCAGGCGCTGTACTTGTGGCCGTTGTCGACGATGCCGCGCACCACCGGGTTGATGTGTTCGGGGTTCACGCCTTCCACCGCAACGGTGCGTTCGGCGACCCAGGGGCCGTAGTAGAGCTGCTCGGCCAGTTGCTGGAAGGGGGCGAAATCGATCTCCACCAGTTCGGCGCCCAATTCACGCAGTTTGCCCAGTGCGGCCTCATAGACGGCCTGGTTCTGGCTGTCGGCGAAGAACTCGGGGTTGGCCGGCACGGCCAGGCGCGGCTGGGCCGGCATACCGACCTTGGCGCTGTTCGGGTTCTTGCGGCTGTAGGCATCGGCGGCGTCATAGCCGCCAGCGATGTTGGCCACGGCCAGGGCATCGCCGACGGTCAGGGCGAATACCGAGATGCAGTCGACGGTGCGGCAGGCCGGCACCAGGCCGGTGTTGGGCAGCCAGCCCTTGGTCGGTTTGAGCCCGACGATATTGTTGAAACCCGCCGGCACGCGGCCCGAGCCTGCGGTGTCGGTGCCCAGCGAGAAGGGCACCAGGCCGCGCGCGACCACACTGGCCGAACCGGAGCTGGAACCGCCGCTGACGTAAGCCGGGTTGAAGCTGTTGGGCACCGCGCCGTGAGGCGAACGGGTGCCGACCAGACCGGTGGCGAACTGATCGAGGTTGGTCTTGCCGACCAAGATCGCGCCGGCGGCGCGCAGGCGCGCGACTACTGTGGCGTCAGCCTTGGCCAGATAGGCGAATTCGGGGCAGGCGGCGGTGGTGGGCCAGCCGTCCGCATCGATATTGTCCTTGATGGCGAAGGGCACGCCATACAGCGGCAGCTTGCTCAGGTCGCCGCCTGCACCTTCCTGTGCGATTGTCAGGGCATCGAGTTGGGCGTTTAGCTGAGCTTCGCTGGCCAGGGCGATCCACGCCGTGTCGTCAGCGCGCAGTTCCCGGCGCAGGGCATGCAGCAGTTCAGCAGGTGATTGGCCGTCGCGGTAGACCTGTTGCCATTGTGCGAGGGTGAAAGCGATTGGTGTGTTGGACATGCGTTTAGATCCCATCTTGTATCCAAGTTGGAATCGCTGGAGCAATGACGGTGCCAGTTTGGTGCAGGCCTTTATTTTCGGGGATTACAGTGCAACGGAAGGGGTTTTGACGAGAGGCGTCGCACCGAGGCGGGGCTGGTCTGCAAGCGAATGGTGCAGGGTTTTAAGGGCTGGCGGTGCGCATAGCCCTCCCTACGGGATCGAGGGGGGCCTGCAGGCATTCGCTAGGTAGGGGGCGCCGTGCGCACCGAGGGCTCGAAGCTCGCCGTCTTATGGCATCAGGTAGTTCTTCACCCCGGTGAAGATGATCTGCGCGGCCAGGGCGCAGACGAACAGGCCCATCAAGCGGCTGACGATTTGCAGTCCCTGGTCGCCGAGCAGGCGCTCGAACTGGTTGGACAGGTACAGCACCACGCCGACGGTAAGGCTGGCGAGAAAGATCGCTGCCACCGCTACCAGCTTGTCGTCCCAGTGCGGCTGGCTGGCGCCCATCAGCAGCAGGGCGCCGATGGTGCCGGGGCCGACGGTGATGGGGATGGTCAGCGGTACGATGGTCACATCCTGCTGCACGTTATCACTCTGCACCGCCGACTTGCCCTGGGCCATGCCGAGCGCGGAGATGAACAGCACCGAGCCTGCGCCGATGCGGAAGGCGTCGATGGTGATCCCGAACAGGGTGAAAATGTGCTTGCCGAACAGGTACAGCAGCACGCTGGCGATCAGCGTGGCCAGCGCCACCTTCCAGGCCAGGCGCTTGCGTTCCTTGAGGGTGTAGCCGCGGCTGAGGCCGATAAAGCAGGAGAGGACGAAGAAGGGGCTGTAGAGCACCAGCATCTTCAAGTACAGGCTGAACAACTCGGACATGGGGCGCTCGTTTGAGAGTAGGGCGGGTGCAACCCGCCATCGACAGTCAGGCGGGTTTCACCCGCCCTACGACACTTACGATACCTCGCGCTGGCGATGCAGTTCGCGTTCGGCGATCCAGTGCTCGATCAGCTCGCGCAGTTGCGACAGCTCCACCGGCTTGGACATATGGCCATCCATGCCGACGGCACGCGCGCGTTCCTTGTGTTCGCTGAGGATATGCGCAGTCAGCGCCACCACCGGCGTGCGCGGGCGCTTCTCGCTCTTTTCCCAGGCACGCAGCT
Source organism: Ectopseudomonas oleovorans (assembly GCF_029845265.1). Classification (NCBI taxonomy): domain Bacteria; kingdom Pseudomonadati; phylum Pseudomonadota; class Gammaproteobacteria; order Pseudomonadales; family Pseudomonadaceae; genus Ectopseudomonas; species Ectopseudomonas oleovorans. The sequence continues at coordinate 76,358 of NZ_JAOCLK010000005.1, read as the reverse complement.
GTTCGGTGGCAGAGAAACCATCGAGCACCGGCATCTCGCAGTCCATCAGTACCAGGTCGTAGGGCTTTGCCTTCATCGCGCTAAGGGCTTCTTCGCCGTTGCTGGCAGTGTCTGGCTTGAGGTTGAGCTTGCCGAGCATGCCGCGAATTACCTTGGTCGAGATGCTGTTGTCTTCGGCCACCAGGATGCGGAAGTCGGCCGGCACGTTCAGTGGTGTGCTCACCGGCGTCGGTGCGGCTTGGGCGGGGGTGTCGTTGGGGCGCTGTGCCAGCTCGTCGGCCAGGGTGGTCTTGAGTGTGTAGCCGGCCACCGGCTTGGCCAGGATGCGCTTGATCCCGGCGTTACGTGCGATCACCTTGCTCGGCGTGTTGCTGATGCCGGTGAGCATGATGAGCAGGATGTCGTGATTGAGGCTCGGGTCTTCCTTGATCTTGGTGGCCAGCTGCATGCCGGTCATGCCGGGCATGTCATGGTCGAGCAGCACCGCGTCGAAGTATTCACGCATGTGTGCCTTGGTGCGCAGCAGGGCCAGGGCCTCCTTGCCGGAGGGCACGGCGCTGACCTGCATGCCCCAGGCATTGCACTGCTGCATCAGCACCTTGCGGCAGGTGTCGTTGTCGTCCACCACCAGCAGGCGTGCACCCTGCAGCGGGCTGTCCAGGTCGGTTTCCGGCTGTTCCAGGCGGGCGGCGTCCAGCGGCAGGGTCAGCCACAGGGTGGTGCCCTGGTTGCCGCTGCCCTGGATGCCGAACTCGCCGCCCATCAGGCGCACCAGTTGGCGCGCGATGATCAGGCCAAGACGCCCGCCCAGGCGGGTGGCAGAAAGGAAGTCGCGGCTCTGCAGTTCGGCGTTGAGCAGGGCGTCGCGCTCTTCCGCCAGCAGCGGGCGGCCGCTGTCCTGCACGGCGATGCGCAGGCGCTGCTGGCCGTCGCTGCTGTCGAGGGCGGCGACCAGCAGGATCTCGCCCTCGTCGGTCTGCTTGAAGGCGTTGTCCAGCAGACTCAGCAGGGCCTGGCGCAGGCGCGTTGGGTCGCCGCTGATCACCCGTGGTACCTGCGGCTGGATGAAGCTGATCAGCTCCACGCGCTGTTGTTCGGCCTTGGCGCGGAAGATGTCGAGGCAGTCTTCGATCAGTGCGCCGAGATCGAACTGCACGTCGTCCAGCTCGATCTGCCCGGATTCGAGCTTGGAAATGTCGAGGATTTCGTTGATCAGGGTGAGCAGCTCGTTGCCCGAACTGTGGATGGTCTGCACGTAGTCACGCTGCTTGGCCGACAGTGGCGTGCCCAGCAGCAACTCGGTCATGCCCAGTACACCGTTCATCGGTGTGCGGATCTCATGGCTGATCTTGGCCAGGAACTCGGCCTTGGCCTTCAGCTCGGCGCTGCTGGCGGCCAGGGCGGTGCTTTCCTGCAGGGTGTCGCGCTGGATCTGCCGCTGCCGCTCGGTCAGCGACACGCTGAGAATCAGGCCGGCCAGGGTGGCAACGCTGAACACGCCCAGCACCAGCCAGCCCGGATTGAGCTGATCGAAGCCGAGCAGCACCGGCACGAAGAAGCCGAAGCCCAGGTTGAAAACCAGCATGCCTATGGTGATCAGGCGTGCCGGCTGATAACCGGCGCGCCAGTGCCGGCTGCTCACCAGCAGCAGATTGATCGAGCTCATGACCACTAGCAAATAGACCAGCGAGCTGTACCAGAACAACCCGGTGACGGCGATGCACAGAGCGTAGGCCAGGATCAGCAAGGCATTGCCCTGCAGCAGGCGGTTGAGTGGGCTGCGCTGCACGGGGGTGCCGTGCATGAAACTCAGGCCGAAGGCCAGGGCGCTGAAGGCGGCGAATAGCGCTGAGAGGTCGGCGATCAATGACTGGTTGTAGCCCAGGCTGGGCAGCCATTGGGCGAAAATGCCGAGGTTGGCCGACGAGCATACGGCCAGGCCGATGTTCACCCCGGCCAGCCACAGGCCGCTGGCGCTGCGGCTGTAGATGAAGCGGATGAGGTTGTACAGGGTCAGCAGCAGCAGAGCACCGAACAGCATGCCGTAGAGGTAGGCGGGTTTTTCCAGGCTGACCAGTTCGGCCTGATCCATCACCTTGAACCAGGTCATCAGCGGGTGGTTGGAGGTCAGGCGGACATAGGCGACGCGGGCCTGGCCGTCATTGGGCAACGGCATCAGGTAGAAGCGCGACGGCAGCGGTCGCGAATCCAGCGGCATGGCCTCGCCGGTGTGCAGGTTCTGCTCCAGCTGGCCATCTCTCAGCAGGTAGTAATCGAGGTACTGCACCCGCGGCGAGAATATCCACAGCCAGGCGGGCTGCTGCTGCGGTGCGAATTCGGCACGCAGCCAGACGGCGTGGTCACTGGGCGGGAAGGTAAAGGACTGCTTGCTGAGGGGCTTGAACTGCTGGCGCTGGGCGCGGACCTCTTCGAGGCCCAGGCGGGCACTGGCGTCGACCAGATAGGACCAGCTGTGCGCGCTTGGCGGGACTGAGTTCGCACTGGCTGTCAGCGCAAGGCTGAGAAACAGCATGCTGGCGAGTAGTCCGATGGCAATCCTGAGCCGGCGCACGGGCAAAATCCTTCTAAATGAGTGGCCGGATTATAGCCAAGCATCTGCTCGCGAGAATACGGCGCGGCGCGGCTTTTTGCGCTATCCGCACCGTATTCTCCGAGTGGTGCTGGCCTTAGCCTTCGCCACGCTCGCGGGCGATGGCGCGGTAGCCGATGTCGTTGCGGTGGAACATACCGTTCCAGCGAATCTTCTCGGCCAGGCGGTAGGCTTGCTGCTGGGCATCGGCGACGCTGGCGCCGATGGCGGTGGCGCAGAGTACGCGACCGCCGGCGGTGACGATCTGGCCGTCCTTCAGCGCGGTACCGGCGTGGAACACCTTGCCGTCGAGCTTGGCGGCTTCATCCAGACCTTCGATGACATCGCCCTTGGCGTAGTCGCCCGGGTAGCCACCGGCAGCCAGTACCACGCCCACGGTCGGACGCGGGTCCCAGGTCGCTTCGACCTTGTCCAGGGCCTTGGCCAGGGCAGCCTCGACCAGCAGCACCAGGGAGCTTTCCAGGCGGCACATGATCGGTTGGGTTTCCGGGTCGCCGAAGCGGCAGTTGAACTCGATGACCTTGGGCTTGCCAGCCTTGTCGATCATCAGGCCGGCATAGAGGAAGCCGGTGTAGACGTTGCCTTCGCTGGCCATGCCGCGCACGGTGGGGTAGATCACCTCGTCCATCACGCGCTTGTGTACTTCGGCGGTGACTACCGGGGCTGGCGAGTAGGCGCCCATGCCGCCGGTATTCGGGCCGCTGTCGCCGTCGCCGACGCGCTTGTGGTCCTGGCTGGTGGCCATCGGCAGTACGTTCTCGCCATCGACCATGACGATGAAGCTGGCTTCTTCGCCGTCGAGGAACTCCTCGATCACCACGCGCGAGCCGGCTTCACCGAAGGCGTTGCCGGCGAGCATGTCGCGCACCGCGTCTTCGGCTTCCTGCAGGGTCATGGCGACGATCACGCCCTTGCCGGCGGCCAGGCCATCGGCCTTGATCACGATCGGTGCGCCTTTCTCACGCAGGTAAGCCAGTGCCGGCTCGATCTCGGTGAAGTTCTGGTAGTCGGCAGTCGGGATCTTGTGACGCGCCAGGAAATCCTTGGTGAAGGCCTTGGAGCCTTCCAGCTGGGCGGCAGCGGCGGTGGGGCCGAAGATGTCCAGGCCGCGCGAGCGGAACAGATCGACCACGCCTTTGACCAGCGGCGCTTCCGGGCCGACGATGGTCAGTTGCACGTTCTGCTCAGCAAAATCAGCAAGCTGTTCTATGGCCAGCACGTCGATGGCGACGTTCTGGCATTTGGCTTCCACCGCAGTGCCGGCGTTGCCCGGGGCGACGAAGACCTTCTCGACGCGCGGATCCTGCGCCACTTTCCAGGCCAGGGCGTGTTCACGACCGCCGCTGCCGATGATCAATACATTCATTGCATTCTCCTGGATCGTTCCCACGTTCTGCGTGAGGAGGATCAGTCTGTGCTGTTTGTAGGAGCCGGCTTGCCGGCGATGCTTTGCGGGTTGATCGCCCGCAAGCGGGCTCCTACGTCTCGCCTGTGTGCAGGGTGGATCTGGATCGTTCCCACGCTCTGCGTCCCAGGCTGCGCGCCCACGCAGAGCGTGGGCACAATCATCAATGGCGGAAGTGGCGCATGCCGGTGAACACCATGGCCATGCCGGCTTCGTCGGCCGCAGCGATCACTTCGTTGTCGCGCATCGAGCCACCGGGCTGGATCACTGCGGTGATGCCGGCCTTGGCGGCGTTGTCGATACCGTCGCGGAACGGGAAGAAGGCGTCGGAGGCCATTACCGCGCCCTGCACCTGCAGGCCAGCATGCTCGGCCTTGATCGCGGCGATACGGGCGGAGTTGACGCGGCTCATCTGGCCGGCGCCGACGCCCACGGTCTGGCGGTTCTTGGCGTAGACGATGGCGTTGGATTTGACGAACTTGGCCACTTTCCAGGCGAAGATCAGGTCGTGAATTTCCTGCTCGCTCGGCGCGCGCTGGGTGACGATCTTCAGGTCTTCTGCTTTGATCATTCCGATGTCGCGGCTCTGCACCAGCAGGCCACCGTTGACGCGCTTGAAGTCCCAACCCGCAGCACGCTCGGCCGGCCATTCGCCGCATTCGAGCAGGCGCACGTTGGCCTTGGCGGCCACCACTTCACGGGCGGCGGCGCTGATTTTCGGGGCGATGATCACTTCGACGAACTGGCGCTCGACGATGGCCTTGGCGGTTTCGCCATCCAGCTCGCGGTTGAAGGCGATGATGCCGCCGAACGCCGACTCGGTGTCGGTGGCGTAGGCCAGGTCGTAGGCCTTGCGAATGCCGCCTTCCTCTTCCGGGACCACGGCCACGCCGCAGGGGTTGGCGTGCTTGACGATGACGCAGGCCGGCTTGACGAAGCTCTTCACGCATTCCAGCGCGGCGTCGGTGTCGGCGACGTTGTTGAACGACAGTTCCTTGCCTTGCAGCTGCACGGCGGTGGAGACGCTGGCTTCGCCCTTCTTCGCTTCGACGTAGAACGCCGCGCTCTGGTGCGGGTTCTCGCCGTAGCGCATTTCCTGCGCCTTGATGAACTGGCTGTTGAAGGTACGCGGGAAAGCGCCACGGCCTTCGGTGGACAGGGTGTCCGCCGCCTGGTCGATGGTGCCCAGGTAGTTGGCGATCATGCCGTCGTAGGCAGCGGTGTGTTCGAAGGCCTTCAGCGCCAGGTCGAAACGCTGGGCGTAGCTCAGGCCGCCGGCCTTGAGGGAGGCGACGATGCCGGCGTAGTCGCCGGTGTTGACCACGATGGCGACGTCCTTATGGTTCTTCGCCGCGCTGCGGACCATGGTCGGGCCGCCGATGTCGATGTTCTCGATGGCGTCGGGAAGAGAGCAATCAGGCTTGGCCACGGTGGCTTCGAAGGGATAGAGGTTGACCGCGACCAGGTCGATCGGCTTGATGCCGTGCTGTTCCATCACCGCGCCGTCGATGGCGCGACGGCCGAGGATGCCGCCGTGGATCTTCGGGTGCAGGGTCTTCACGCGGCCGTCCATCATCTCCGGGAAGCCGGTGTAGTCAGCCACTTCCACTGCGGCTACGCCGTTGTCCTTGAGCAGCTTGCAGGTACCGCCGGTGGAGAGAATCTCGACACCGAGGGCGGCCAGTTCGCGAGCGAATTCGAGAACGCCGGTCTTGTCGGAAACGCTGATCAGCGCGCGGCGGACAGGCAGAAGGGTGGTCTGGTCGGTCATTTCACTATCCATCAGAGCGGGGATATCAGCAAAAAAGGCGGCTCATGCGGGCCGCCCTTTTCGGGAGTTCAGGGTTACAGCAGGTCGTACTGCTTGAGCTTCTTGCGCAGCGTGCCGCGGTTCAGGCCGAGCAGCTCGGAGGCCTTGGTCTGGTTACCTTTCACATGATTCATGACGGTTTCCAGCAGCGGCGCTTCGACTTCGGTGAGCACCAGGTTGTACACGTCGGTGACGTCCGCGCCCTCGAGATGGGCGAAGTAATTGTGCAACGCCTTCTCCACGGCGCCGCGCAGGGTCTGGCCCTCTTCGCTCGGCGTGTTCAGGTGCTGTTTAAGGCTGGTGTTGTCACTCACGGGTGCAATTCCACTCACTAGGGTCTCTGTCATCAACGTCATGCGGCCACCTCGTTTCCATCGTTGTGCCGTTCGCGGAAGAACGCGCGAACGTGGGCGCACTGTGCGTCCGTACTGTCCAGACGGTTGAATTGGGCGCGAAACTCCCTGGCGCCCGGCAGGGTTGCCAGATACCAGCCGACATGCTTGCGGGCGATACGCGTGCCCATCAATTCGCCATAGAAGGCGTGCAGTGCAGCCAGGTGCTCTAGCAGAATGCGTTCCACTTCGAGCAGGCTCGGTGCCGGCAGGGTTTCGCCGGTACGCAGGTAGTGCTCGATTTCACGGAAGATCCACGGCCGCCCTTGGGCGGCGCGGCCAATGAGCAGGGCGTCGGCGCCAGTGGCGTCGAGCACGGCCTTGGCCTTCTGTGGAGAGTCGATGTCGCCATTGGCGAACACCGGAATTGATATCGCCTGCTTGATGGCGGCGATGGTGTCGTACTCGGCTTCGCCGGTATAAAGGTCGGCGCGGGTGCGACCGTGTACGGACAGTGCAGCAATGCCGGCATCTTCGGCGATTTTCGCCACGGTAATGCCGTTTTTGTTCTGCCGGTCCCAGCCGGTGCGAATCTTCAGGGTCACCGGCACGTCCACCGCACCGACCACGGCGTCGAGGATCTCCCGTACCAGCGGCTCGTCACGCAACAGGGCGGAGCCGGCGGCCTTGTTACAGACCTTCTTGGCCGGGCAGCCCATGTTGATGTCGATGATCTGCGCGCCCAATTCGACGTTCTTGCGTGCTGCGTCGGCCATCATCTGCGGGTCGCCACCGGCGATCTGTACCGAGCGCGGCTCGGGATCACCGGCGTGCAGCAAGCGCAGGCTGGACTTGCGGCTATTCCACAGGCGCACATCGCTGGTGACCATCTCCGACACCACCAGGCCGGCACCGAGACGGCGGCACAGCTGGCGGAACGGGCGATCGGTGACGCCGGCCATGGGAGCCAGGATCAACCGATTGGGCAATGTGTAAGGGCCAATACGTGGGGCCGACATGGGGCGTCCCTGCTTGTTGTTGCGCAGTTGAGACAAAGGGCGATCAACACCCGCCCTCCACTGTGTCCTCAGGGGAAACTGCGGTGGGTTGGTGCTCGCGAAAGGGTGGGCATGATACCCGCTCTGGATGACCGGATAAAGGTCGTTTTGAACAAATTCTGAACAGCTATGGGCTGATCGCCAGTAGTTAGATGGAAGGTCTGCGACCACGGGGCGCGCCGTCTCCAGACTACTCGGGCGAGTGGAAGCTCAGGCTGTAGTTCACCGCGCGGGTGCCCGGATCAAGGATCTCCAGGGAGATGTGGATGGGCGTCTGCGGTGGCATCTCGCTCCGTCCGGCCAGCTCGCCGGCCAGGTACTCGCTGGGTTTGAAGCGACGACTGGCGACCAGTTGTCCACCCAGGTCGGCGAAGCGCATCTCCAGCAGCGGGAAGGGTTGGGCGAAAGGCGCGCGGTTGTACAGGATGGCGTCGACGATCAGTGCGCCGGAGAACTCCGGGTGGCTGCGTACCACCAGGTTGCTGCTGCGAATCTGGCTGATGTCGACTTTCGAGGGCAGGGTGCAGCCGATGTTCGGGCACAGTTGTTCGAACCAGGGGCGATAGCGGTCCTGGCGTGCCAGCTCATCGAAGTTGTAGGCAGCGTATTGTGCCAGCAGGCCAGCAGCCGCCAGCAGATTGAGCAAGCACCAGCCGAACAGACGGCCCCATGATGTGGCCGGTGGCTGGTGCCAGTCGAGTTGCAGGGGTTCGTCGTCCAGTTCGAACAGCCGTTCCTCGCGCAGCCCCGGCTCGTTGCGTACTACCTTGGGTTCTTCAGGTGCCGTACGCAGGTCTTCGTCCTGGCGCTCCGGTTCGGTCTGCTCGTCATCGAGATCACCCAGGCGCGGCTCAACGGAGTCGTCGAGGTCATCGGCGATGGGCTGCTGCTTACGGGGCGCGGCGGGAGCGACGAATTCAATGGCCGCTTTGGGCTCAGGTGCGGTGATCGGTTCAGGGTGCTCTTCAGTCGGTTGCAGTTCGAAGCTGTCGCGCTCGCGCTTCACCGGCTCGTCACGCAGCAGGGCTTCGGCCCAGGCTTCGTCATGCACGTCGTCGGGCTCGTCCGTCGTGCGGCTGCCGAAATTCTCGGCGTAGCGCGGCGCCTGTTCCAGCGCGAGGAACTGCTGCGACAACTGCTGTTCCTGCTCCTCCAGTCTGGCCAGTTCCTCATCGAGGTTGAGGCTGTCCAGGTCGAGATCGTCATGAATCCACAGGGTATCGTCGGCGGGCTTGGTCGCTGGCGGCCTGGTGTGTGTGTCGGGCTGGGCTGTGGCCGGAGCGCTCACCGTTTTAGCTGCCGCTGGCGCAGGTGCGACGGCACGCGGGCCGAACAGTTGTTCGGCAGCATTGAACACGTGCAGGCAGGCACCGCAGCGTACTGCGCCATGGGCAGCAGCCAGCTGCGCCTGGCTGACGCGGAAGCTGGTACGGCAATTGGGGCACTGGGTGACGTGGCTTTCGCTCATGCGCGGGTCCGGAAAATCCAAGCAGCTAGTCTAACGCAACGACTGCGCGCGGTTCAGCGCTTGACGCCGCTGATGCGCACCCAGCCGTCCTTGACGGCCGTTGGGTCGAGGTCGAAGGCGCTTGCGTAAGCGGCGCGGACTTCCTCAGCCTGTTCGGCGAGGATACCCGACAGCGCCAAGCGTCCACCGCTTTTGACCAGCGCGGTGATCTGAGGTGCCAAAGACACCAGCGGGCCGGCGAGGATGTTGGCGACGACCACGTCGGCAGGCTGCTGAGGCAGGTCGGCCGGCAGATACACCGGGAAACGGGCAGGATCGATGCCGTTGCGCGAAGCATTGTCGCGCGAAGCTTCCAGCGCCTGCGGGTCGATATCGGTGCCCGCTGCCTGCGGCGCACCGAGCAACAGGGCGGCGATCGCCAGGATGCCCGAGCCGCAGCCGAAGTCGAGCACGCTGCAGTTGTCCAGATTCTGGCCGTCGAGCCATTCCAGGCACAGTGCGGTGGTCGGGTGGGTGCCGGTGCCGAAGGCCAGGCCTGGATCGAGCAGCAGATTGACCGCGTCCGGCTGCGGCGCGGCGTGCCAACTCGGCACGATCCACAGGCGCTGGCCAAAGCGCATCGGCTGGAAGCCATCCATCCAGCTGCGTTCCCAGTCCTGGTCCTCGATGCGCTCGACATGATGCTCCGGCAGTGCGCCGCCACACAGCAGTTGCAGGTGGGCGAGCAGTGCGGTCTCGTCGGTGTCGGCCTCGAACAGGGCCAGCAGGTGGGTGTTCGACCACAGCGGGGTGGTGCCCAGATCCGGCTCGAAGATCGGCTGATCTTCGGCGTCCATGAAGGTTACCGATACGGCGCCCACTTCCAGCAGCGCATCCTCGTAGGTTTCTGCCTGCTCAGGAGTGATGGCGAGACGGACTTGTAACCAGGGCATGGAAAACCTCGTGAAGGGCGCGCGTTTGGCCGCGCAGCTTACTTGATGGGGCGGGCGGCTTGCCAGTTCGACCGCTGAAACGACAGGGGCCGCCCGAAGGCAGCCCCTGTGAAGCAGCGAGTCAGGACTCAGTGCTTGTCCATACCCAGTTTCTTTTCCAGGTAATGGATGTTTACGCCACCTTTGACGAAACCCTTGTCGCGAGTCAGGTCGCGGTGCAGCGGTACGTTGGTCTTGATGCCATCGACCACGATCTCGTCCAGGGCATTGCGCATACGGGCCATGGCTTCGTCACGGTCCTTGCCGAAGGTGATCAGCTTGCCGATCAGCGAGTCGTAGTGCGGTGGAACGCTGTAGCCGCTGTACAGGTGTGAATCGACGCGCACGCCATTACCGCCCGGAGCATGGAAATGCTTGACCTTGCCTGGGCTGGGCATGAAGTTGTCCGGGTCTTCGGCGTTGATCCGGCACTCGACCGAGTGACCGAGGATCTTCACGTCTTCCTGCTTGATCGACAGCTTGTTGCCAGCGGCGATGCTGAGCATCTCCTTGACGATGTCGATACCAGTGACCATCTCGGTGACCGGGTGCTCCACCTGAACGCGGGTGTTCATCTCGATGAAGTAGAAACGACCGTCTTCATAGAGGAACTCGAAGGTGCCGGCGCCACGGTAGCCGATCTCGACACAGGCATCGACGCAGCGCTTGAGCACTTCGGCGCGGGCCTTCTCGTCGATCAGTGGGGCCGGAGCCTCTTCGATCACCTTCTGGTGACGACGCTGCAGCGAGCAGTCGCGGTCGTACAGGTGAATCGCGTTGCCCTGGCCGTCGGACAGCACCTGGACTTCGACGTGGCGCGGGTTGCCGAGGAATTTTTCCAGATAGACCATCGGATTGCCGAACGCTGCACCGGCTTCGGTGCGGGTCAGTTTGGCCGACTTGATCAGGTCTTCTTCCTTATGCACCACGCGCATGCCGCGACCACCGCCGCCGCCAGCAGCTTTGATGATCACCGGGTAGCCCACTTCACGGGCGATGCGCAGGGCTTCTTCCTCGTCTTCCGGCAGCGGGCCGTCGGAGCCGGGAACCACCGGTACGCCGGTTTTGATCATGGCTTCCTTGGCCGATACCTTGTCGCCCATCAGGCGAATGGTGTCGGCTTTAGGGCCGATGAAGGCGAAACCGGAATTCTCCACCTGTTCGGCGAAGTCGGCGTTCTCGGCGAGAAAGCCGTAGCCCGGGTGGATGCCCGTGGCGCCGGTCAGTTCAGCTGCGCTGATGATCGCCGGGATGTTCAGGTACGACAGCGAGCCAGGAGCCGGGCCAATGCAGACGCATTCGTCGGCCAGACTCAGGTGCATCAGTTCGCGGTCGGCGGTGGAGTGCACGGCCACCGTCTTGATACCCAGCTCCTTGCAGGCACGCAGGATACGCAGGGCAATTTCGCCACGGTTGGCGATCAGGACTTTTTCCAGCTTCTGCATTGCAGGCTCCCCGGGCATCAAACGATGGTGAACAGGGGCTGGTCGTACTCAACCGGCTGGCCGTTTTCCACCAGGATGGACTCGATCACGCCGCTGGCTTCGGCCTCGATGTGGTTCATCATCTTCATGGCTTCGACGATGCACAGGATGTCGCCTTTCTTCACGGTCTGGCCGACTTCGACGAAGTTGGCCGAGGTCGGCGAAGCCGCGCGGTAGAAGGTGCCGACCATCGGCGAGCGCGCGACGGTACCGTTCAGTTTCGGTGCGGCGGCCGGGGCAGCGTCAGCGCTCGGTGCAGCTGCGGCAACCGGGGCGGCGACCGGCGCAGGAGCCTGAGCGTAGACCGGCTGCGGCGCGTAGGCCGGCTGCTTGCTGTGGCGGCTGATACGTACGGACTCTTCGCCCTCTTTGATCTCCAGCTCGTCGATACCGGACTCTTCCAGCAGCTCGATCAGTTTCTTGACTTTACGGATATCCATGAAGGTTCAACTCCCAGAGGTGAGGTAGGACTTGTCTACCGAGCGTCGCGTCAGGCGCGCCCGGTCAGTTGTTCGAGTGCCGCTTCCAGGGCCAGCCGATAACCGCTGGCGCCAAGGCCGCAGATCACCCCTACTGCAACGTCGGAAAAATAGGAGTGATGGCGGAAAGGTTCACGCTTGTGCACGTTGGACAGGTGCACTTCGATGAATGGGATGCTCACCGCCAGCAATGCGTCACGTAATGCGACGCTGGTATGGGTAAAAGCGGCGGGATTGATCAGGATAAAGTCGACACCTTCACCCTTTGCGGCGTGAATGCGGTCGATCAATTCGTATTCGGCATTGCTCTGCAGATGCAGCAGGTGGTGGCCAGCCTCGCGGGCGCGGCGCTCCAGATCCTGATTGATCTCGGCCAGGGTGGTGGCGCCATATTTGTCGGGCTCGCGGGTGCCCAGCAGGTTGAGGTTGGGGCCGTGCAGCACCAGTAGGGTGGCCATGGTCGCGTTCCTTGTTGTTCGGGCTGCGCAGGACTATGCCGCAGCTGCGCGATGTCAGCAATAGTCGACACGATGCCTGCTGTTTGCGGCAGAAATATGACTATAGCGTTGGTTTTGGTCGTTGCCAGGCGCTAGCGATGATCGTCTTGGCGGCGTTCAGCTACCTGGGGATGGTCTGAAATAGTTGTCATTCCCGCGAAGGCGGGAATCCAGACCCCGCAGTACCTGGACTCCCGCCTTCGCGGGAGTGACGGTTTGGGGCTTTTCAGCGTTTTCCTAGGCGGTTGCTGGCCTGATCCAGGAGCCCTGCGAAGGCGGCGGCATCGATCTCACCTACGACACGCAGATCGAGCAATTCGTCACCATTGCCGGCGAACAACTGGATGGCCGGTGGCCCGAACAGGTTGTAACGATCCAGCAGAGCGCGCTGGGCGGCATTGCTTTCGGTGATATCGAAGCGGATCAGGCGCCAGCCGGCCAGTTTGCTGCCTACTTCGGCATTGCCGAACACCTCGCGCTCGATGACCTTGCAGCTGATGCACCAGTCGGCGTACCAGTCCAGCAGTAGCGGTTGGCCGCCGGCTTTGGCCTCGGCCAGTGCGGCGTCCAGTTCGGCGGGGCTGCTCAGGGTTTGCCAGGCACCGCTCTTGGCGCTGCTTTGGCCGGCACCAGCCAGCTGGCCGAGTGGCTTGAGCGGGTCGCTTGCACCCTGTAGCGCACCGACCCAGGCGGCCAGGGCATAAACCAGCAGTGCCAGACCGGCGATCTGGCCGAGCTTTTGTCGATGTGTTTTGGGGCCGAACTCCAGCGCACCGAGGAATACCGCCACACCGCCAGCCAGTAGCCCCCATAGAGCCAGACTGAGACTGCCCGGCAGTACGCGCTCGAGCAGCCAGACCGAAACGGCCAGCAGCAGCACGCCGAAGGCATTGCGCACCGTGACCATCCAAGTGCCGGTTTTCGGCAGCAGCGCACCTCCGCCAACGGCGAACAGCACCAGCGGCGTACCCATACCGAGGCCGAGCGCGAGTAGCTTCAGGCCGCCGCCCAAGGCATCGCCACTGGCGCTGATATAAAGCAGGGCACCGACCAGCGGCGCCGAAACGCAGGGGCTGACCAGCAGGCTGGAGAGTACGCCGAGCAGGGCTGCATTCAGATGCGAGCCGCCATGGGTTTTGCCTGCCAGGCGATCCAGAGGTTCACTGATGAAACGAGGCAGGCGCAGCTCGAACAGGCCGAACATGGCCAGCGCGAAGAAGGCGAAGAAGGCGGCGAAAGGCACCAATACCCAGGCCGATTGCAGGCGAGCCTGCAGATTGAGGCCCGCGCCGAACAGCCCCATCAGCGTGCCGAGAATGGCGAAGCAGGCGGCCATCGGCAGGACATAAGCCAGTGACAGGGTCAGGCTGCGCAGGCCGCCCAACTGGCCGCGCAGCACCACGCCGGAGAGGATCGGCAGCATCGGCAGCACGCAGGGGGTGAAGGTCAGTGCCAGACCGCCGAGGAAGAACAGCGCCAGCACTTTCCAGTTCCAGCCTGTCGCGACCGGTGCCACATCACCGCTGGTGGCGGCAGGCATATCACCGACCTCGATGAACTCGCTTTCCGGCGGGTAGCACAGGCCCTTGTCGGCGCAGCCCTGATAGTCCACCTGCAGGCGCAGCGGGCGGTTATCCGGGTTGTCCAGCGGCACGCGGATATCCAGCACGCCGTAGTACACCTCGACATCGCCGAAGTATTCATCGTGCTTGGCTTCGCCTGCTGGCAATTGGGCGTCGCCGAGCACCAAGTCCGCCGGTTCGACGCTGAAATTGAATCGATGGCGATAGAGGTAGTAACCCTCGGCCGCGACGAAGCGCAGCGTCACTGCCTGTGAGTCGCTGCTCACCAGGCTCAGCTTGAAGGCTTCACGCACCGGCAGGAAATCGCTGCTGTTGTTCAGCGGTGCGCCAATCGGCGAGGTAGCAGGGCGCTGGTCGAACAGGTTGGCACTGGCGGGCAGGCTCAGGCAGAGCAGAAGCAGGGGAAGCAGCAGTCGACACAGTGACATCGGGCGAATATCTCGGCGAAAGGTGGCGGCATGATACCGGAAAGCGCTCACCCGTATCGTCGTCGCCGCGCCGGGGCGTCGATTGCCGGGATGAGCGGAACCTTGGAGCAGGCCGGCCTTGTCGAGTTCCCGTGCAGATCAAGCCTGCGCTGCCGTGTCGCAGGCGCTTAGACGCGAAACGCCTGTACGGCGCTGTGCAACTGGCCACCCAAGTGCAGCAGGCGTTCACTCTCGCTGCGTCCGTTGGCGATCAGGCCGAGGTTGTCGTCGCCCAGTTGGTGGATGCGTTCGCCATGTTCGCGAATCTCACTGACCGCATCGCTCTGCTGGGCAGTGGCCTCGGCGATGCGCCCGGCCATGCTGGCGATGGTGCGGATGGCGCTGACGATCTCGTCCAGCGCACCATCGGCCGCTTCGGCCTTGCCCGCGGTCTCTTCGGCGTGTTCGACCTGCGCACGCATGGCCTGTACCGACTGGTGCGCAGCCTGTTGCAGGCGGCCGATCACATCCTGGATTTCCGCCGTGGCGCTGCCGGTGCGTTGCGACAGTGAGCGCACCTCATCGGCGACCACGGCGAAACCGCGGCCGGCCTCGCCGGCGCGTGCGGCCTCGATGGCGGCGTTGAGGGCGAGCAGGTTGGTCTGTTCGGCTATGCCGCGAATCACCGTAAGCACGCTGCCGATGGTGGCAGTCTCGTCGGCCAGGCGCTCGATGGCCTGGGCGTTGCCCTGCACCTCGGTGACCAGGGCATACAGCCCTTCCAGGCTCTGGCCGATGACCTGTTGGCCCTGGACCAAGGCGCGGTCGGCGTCGCGGCTGGCGTCGGCGGTCTGGCTGGCATCCTCGGCGACCTGGCCGATGGTTGCTTCCAGCTCGCCCAGCGCATCACGGATCAATGCCGTATCGCCGGCCTGGCGTTCGGCGCCAGCGTGCAGGCCTCCCGTGAGGTCGGCCAGCGTGTGGCTGGAGTCGGCAACCTGTTCGGCGTGATGGCGGATGCTGGCGACCAGCTCCACCAGGTAGCGGCGCAGGTGGTTGAGCGAATCCTCGATGTCACGCAATTCGCGGGTGCGCGAATCGATCGTGATCGTCATGGCGAAGTCGCCGCTGGCCCAGCGCGACAGGGCAGGAACCAGATGGCCCAGCACCTGCGACAGGCGCCGCTGGATGCGGTCGATGAGCAGGGCGATCAGCAGGATCAGGCCGATCATCAGGCCCTGGAGCAGGCGTACTTCACCCTGGATGCGGTCATATTCGTTCTGCACCAGCGGCTCCAGTGCCGCCAGTGCCTGCTGCACCTGGGTCACGCGTTCGGTGGTGGTTACGGCCAGTTGCTGGCGTTGCTCGACCAGCTCACGGGTGCGCTGCAGTTCACCGGGGTAGCGACGTACCAGGGCATTCAACTCACGCTTCAGCTCGATGCCACGGTCCTGCGCCTGTTGCTCCTGCTGTGCCTCATCCAGATCTAGCAGCGCGGCGAAACCGACGCTGGCAGAGCTATCGGCCTGCTGTACGCCGAGTAGCGGCAACTTATCCAGAGCCTCTGCCAGCTGAGCAAGAGCCTTGAGTTCGCGTTCGACATCGCCGAGTAGCTCACTACGACCCTGGCCGATGAAGCGCTCGCGGGCGTGGGCCAGCCTCAGCAGGCGCGAACCGGCTTCCTGCAGTGGTTTGCGGTAGTCACCGGCGGCGGGGCTGCTGGCATCTGCGACGTACTGGCTCAGTTGTTCCAGCGTGGCGAGCATCTCGCGTTCGGCCTGCAGCAGCAGCCCTTGTGGGTCGCCGGCCAGTTTGCCGGCCGCCAGCAGCTGATTGGCGCTGAAGTCGCGCAGTTGCTCGAGGCTTGGGCGCAGTTCGACGATCAGTTGCGGCGGGAGTTGCGCGAGGTCTTGCTCGAAGGTGTCGATGGCCTGGGTCGCGGTGCTGTGCTGCACGGTATTGCCGCTGGCCAGGTAGGCCAGGATGTTATCGGCCACCTGGCTCTGGAACTGCTGGGACAGCGTCAGGTAGCGCGCCATCAGTTGCATGGGCTGTTGCAAGGCGCGCTGCGACCACCAGAGTGTGGCCGCCAGCGCGACGCAGACAGTGACCAGCAGCGCTGTATTGAGGTTGGTGAGCAGCTTGAGGCGCATGGCGGGCTCGATCGACGACTGGACGATGGTCGCGAGCTTATTGCGGTTTGGTTGCTGTTTTATGACGGCGCAAGGGTAAGTGCAATCAGATTGCTATCAGTACAGCTCGACCCGATTACGCCCGCCATGCTTGGCCTTGTACAGTGCTTCGTCGGCGCGCTTGGACAGGGCATTGCCATCCAGGCCTGGTTGCAGCATGGCAATGCCGCAACTGAAGGTGCAGGACAGGTCCTGCGGCTGGGCTGGGTAATGGATTTCGGCGAAGCGCTGGCGAATTTCCTCCAGTACCTTGAGCGCCGATTGTTCATCGGTGTCGGGCAGCACCACGGCGAATTCCTCGCCGCCATAACGGCCGATATGGTCGGTCTTGCGCAGGCGTTGCTTGAGGAACAGCGCCAGGCTCTTGATCACCCGGTCGCCCATGGGGTGGCCATAGGTGTCGTTGACCTTCTTGAAGTGGTCGATGTCGAGCATGGCGAAGGCCAGCGGCTGCTCTTCGCGGCGTGCTCGGTAGCAGGCGTCGTCGAGCAGTTGCAGGGTATGGGTGTGGTTGTACAGGCCGGTGAGGCTGTCACGCACCATGCGCGCCTTGAGGTTGCGCGCACGTGCCGCGCGGTTGCGTACGGTGGCGATCAGGTGGCGTGGCTTGATCGGCTTGGTGAGGAAGTCGTCGCCGCCCTCGCTCATGGCATCGAGCTGCTTGTCGAGGTCGTCCTCGGCCGACAGATAGATGATCGGCACGCTGACGTAGCGGTCGTTGTGGCGGATCACCTTGGCCAGTTCGGTGCCGTTGCACTCGGGCATGTACATGTCGAGGATGATCAGATCCGGCTGGAACTCGGCCAGCGCATCCATCGCCAGGATAGGCTCGGTAAGGGTGTGGGTGAGGATGCCGGCACTGTTGAGTACGCGCTCGGTGTGCGTCGCCTGGGCTTTGGAGTCGTCGACGATCAGCACCTTGTACGGGTCGTATTGCGAGACGTGAGTCAGCACTTCGATGCGTTCGAGCAGGCTCGATGCATCCAGCGAGCCGGTGAAAAACTCCTGGCCGCCGGCGCGTACGGCGGCCAGGCGTGTCGGGGTGTCGGTGTCGCAGTGGCTGAAGAACAGCAGCGGAATCTTCTGCTCCAGGCCTTCCTGCACCGAGCCTGCCAGCTCCAGGCCGGCGCCGGCGAAGTCGACGTCCATGACGATGGCGGCGGGGTGGCGTTCGGTGATGGCGGCTCGGAAAGCACGTTCATCGCTCAGTGCCTGCGCGGCCAGGCCGAAGAACTCCAGTTGCTGGGCCAGGCGCTCGGCGCGTTGGGCGTCCTGCAGGGCGAGATACACCGGTTTGCGCAGCGGTGGCAGGAAGGTTTGCTCGAAGGCGTCGCTGTGGCGCAGGCCGGTACGTGAGAGGCGTTGCATGGCCTGATTGAGGCGAGCGATCAGCGTACTGTTGAGACGGCCGCGATTTTCCACGACCTCATCGAGGCTGGTGCCAATGCTTTGCGCCAGTTGCGCGTGCTCGATCTGCTCGAAGCGCTCGGCGTAACGCAGCAGGCGCAGGTTGGCCTCGGTCAGCTCGGCCATGCCGGCATCGTTCCATTCGCTGCGCTGCAGGCGCTGCCAGACTTCCAGCACCTGGCGCGCCTGGTGAATCACGCGCTGGGCGAAGTGATGCTTGAGGCGATCGCGACTGGGATCTGGGTGCTCGGTCATTGGCCGACTTCTATAGGTGGTTAAGTCAGTGGTGGCTTGATGCTATCAGCTGCTGGAGGCGCTGACATTGCCGTCGATCAATTGGCGTCGGTATTTCTGTCGAATAAGCGACAGAAATGTAGTTTTCTCTTACCAGCGGTAAGTTTGCCCCTCTGCCCTGCGTTTTGCTGTGGGCTTGCCTTATAGTGCGTAGCAGGTCGCAACCCGTTGGTCGGGTTGTGGTCGAACACTCGAATTCGCTTGAAAAGGACACTGCCATGCTGGATTGGAAGAATCGTGCGACGAACTCGCCAGACGGCGCCGCCAAGACCTCAGGGGGCGGTCGCAGTGGCGGCAGCCTGATTGCCCGAGCTCTGGGCGGCCTGATCGGTGTCTATCTGCTGATCGCGCTGGTGGTCGGCTGGTACTGGAGTCAGGAACCGTCTGCCTTCCAGGTCCAGCAGCATGCGCAGAATTCGGCGCAGCAGGCGCAACGGCAGATGGTCACCGGTTACACCTCGGTGGAAACCCTCAAGCAGGTCGCCAGCACGCTGCTCGACAAGCCTGGTGGTTACATTTCCAACGACCTGGCGCCGCCCGGTCTGTGGCTGGACAACATGCCGAGCTGGGAATACGGCGTGCTGGTGCAGGTACGCGATTTCTCGCGTGCGCTGCGCAAGGACTTCGCCCGTTCGCAGTCGCAGTCCACCGAGGACCCCGACCTGGCCAAGGCTGAGCCGCGTTTTCACTTCGACAACAAGAGCTGGGCGCTGCCGGCGTCCGAGTCCGAGTATTGCGAGGGCATCAAGTCGCTGGACCGCTACCTCGCTCGTCTGGCCGACCCGGCGCAGAGAAACGCGCAGTTCTATGCGCGTGCCGACAATCTCAATAACTGGCTGGGTGATGCCGGCACACGTCTTGGCTCGCTGTCCCAGCGGCTGTCCGCCAGCGTTGGTCAGGTGCGCCTGAACGAGAAGCTGCAGGTGGGCAGCGATGCCGAAGAGTCCGGGGTGATTGGTGAAGGCGGCGTTTACGAGACGCCCTGGCTGCAGATCGATAACGTGTTCTACGAGGCTCGCGGCCAGGCCTGGGCGCTGGCTCATCTGCTACGCGCCATCGAGGTGGACTTCGCCGACGTGCTGGCGAAAAAGAACGCCACCGTCAGCGTGCGCCAGATCATTCGTGAGCTGGAGGCCGCGCAGGCCACCCTGTGGAGCCCGATGATCCTCAACGGCAGCGGTTACGGTGTTCTGGCCAACCACTCGTTGGTGATGGCCAACTACATCTCGCGCGCCAATGCGGGTCTGATCGATCTGCGTCAGTTGCTGAGCCAGGGTTGATGGTCGCGATTTCGGCAGCGGAGGCGGCGCATCGTGCTGCCTCTGACCGCGAGCGGGTGGCCTGGGTCGACGAGCATGATCGGCCACTGGGTGGTGTTTCCCGGGCCGAAATGCGCGAGCGCCGGCTGATCGGGCGCGGCACCTACATTCTTCTATTCAATACGGCCGGTCTGCTGTGTGTGCATCGGCGCACCCTGAGCAAGGCGCTATATCCCGGTTACTGGGACGTGGCGGCCGGCGGCATGGTGCTCGAAGGCGAGGACTACCGCCTTTCGGCCGAGCGAGAGTTGGCCGAGGAACTGGGCATCGTCGATGCCGACCTGGTCGAGCATGCGCACTTTCTCTATGACGCTCCGGAAAGTCGCCTGTGGTGCATGACCTATTCGGCGGTATCCGATGCGCCGCTGGTGTTGCAGCCGGAAGAAGTACTGGAAGCGCGCTTTATCAGCGTCGAGCAGGCGCTGGAAGAAACCCGTCGTCTGCCCTATTGCCCCGATTCGCTGGCGGCGCTGGAGCGCTATATAAACAGGCCGCTTGCGGCCGGCTGATGACCCTCTCCCGCTTGCGGGAGAGGGTGCCCGAAGGGCGGGAGAGGGTGGCTGTGTTAGCTCCTGCGCGTAGGGTGCGCTGTGCGCACCGCCTTTACCCCGGATGCGGGGCCTTGGTGCGCACGGCGCACCCTACGGCGTCGCGGAATCCGAGCGCGCCGTGCGCGATGGCGAACGGCGTCGCCAAAGTGCCGCACAATGACGCAAATTTGGTCTTAGCAAGTCTGGCCTTTGCCGTTACACTGCGCGGCCTTTTCGGCGGACGTCTGTCCGCTTGCGCTGCCCCTGGCAGAAGGGCTTCGCCTATCCTGACCCCTACGAGGACAAGCCGGTGGTCAAGAAAGCCTCTTCATTTGCCGCCCTGAGCGGTCTCGTCTATTCCACTGATGGCGGTCGTCATTGCCCGGATTGCAACCAGGCGGTGGATGCCTGCATCTGCAAACAGACACGCATTCCCGATGGCGACGGTATTGCCCGTGTGCGCCGTGAAACCAAGGGCCGTGGCGGCAAGACCGTCACCACCGTTAGTGGCGTGCCGCTGGCCGAAGAGCCGCTCAAGGAGCTGGCCAGCGCCTTGAAGAAACGCTGCGGCACCGGCGGCGCACTCAAGGACGGGGTGATCGAGATTCAGGGTGATCACGTCGATCTGTTGTTGGCCGAGCTGAGCAAACGCGGTTTTACCGCGAAGAAGTCCGGCGGCTGAAGCGCCCTTTTCTAAACTTCGATGACGCTCGTACGGTCAACCGCCGAGCAAACGTCATCTTGCTTCCTTAATTTTTAAACTGGCCGCCAGTAAGGTCAGGCTTTTCTCATGGGAGAACCCGATGTCCGCACGACGCACCCGCAAAGACGACGGCAGCCAATGGACCGTAGCCGATAGCCGCAGTGTCTACGGCATTCGCCACTGGGGCGCCGGCTATTTCTCGATCAACGACGCCGGGCGTATCGAGGTGCGTCCCAACGGGCCGGACAGCCAACCCATCGATCTCTATCAGCAGGTCGACGAACTGCGTCAGAGCGGCCTGTCCCTGCCGCTACTGGTGCGCTTCCCGGACATTCTGCAGGACCGCGTGCGCCGCCTGACCGGTGCCTTCGACGCCAGCATCGAGCGCCTGGAATACCAGAACCGCTACACCGCGCTGTACCCGATCAAGGTCAACCAGCAGGAGGCGGTGATCGAGAACATCATCGCCACGCAGAACGTCTCCATCGGCCTCGAGGCCGGCTCCAAGCCCGAGCTGTTGGCCGTGCTGGCGCTGGCGCCGAAGGGCGGCACCATCGTCTGCAACGGTTACAAGGACCGCGAGTTCATCCGCCTGGCGCTGATGGGGCAGAAGCTCGGCCACAACGTGTTCATCGTCATCGAGAAAGAGTCGGAAGTCGCCCTGGTGATCGAGGAGGCCGCTGACCTCAAGGTCGCGCCGCAGATCGGCCTGCGCGTGCGCCTGTCCTCGCTGGCATCCTCCAAGTGGGCCGACACCGGTGGCGAGAAGTCCAAGTTCGGTCTGTCCGCCGCGCAGATTCTCTCGGTGGTCGAGCGCTTCCGCGCTGCCGGGCTGGATCAGGGCATCCGCCTGCTGCACTTTCACATGGGCTCGCAGATCGCCAACATCGCCGACTACCGCAAGGGCTTCCGCGAGGCCATCCGCTATTACGGCGAATTGCGCGCCATGGGTCTGCCGGTCGATCACATCGACGTCGGCGGCGGTCTCGGTGTGGACTACGACGGTACCCATTCGCGCAATGCCAGCTCGATCAACTACGACATGCAGGACTACGCCGATGCCGTGGTCGACATGCTCAAGGAGTTCTGCGACCGCCAGGAAATCCCCCATCCGCACATCTTCTCCGAGAGCGGCCGGGCGATGACCGCGCACCATGCCGTGCTGCTGGTGCAGGTCACCGATGTCGAGCGCCACAACGACAAGGTGCCGGAGATCGATGCCAGCGTCGAGCAGCCGGAAGTGTTGCAGGTGCTGATCGAACTACTGGAAGACAGCGACCCGGAAATGGTCGCCGAGACCTACTGGCGCGCCACCCACTACATCGAGGAAGTGGCCGCGCAGTATTCGGCTGGCAAGCTCAGCCTGGCGCAGAAGGCGCTGGCCGAGCAGTGTTACTTCGCCATCTGCCGTCGCCTGCACAACCAGCTCAAGGCGCGCCAGCGCTCGCACCGCGCGGTGCTCGACGAGCTCAACGACAAGTTGGCCGACAAGTACATCTGCAACTTCTCGGTATTCCAGAGCCTGCCGGACACCTGGGCCATCGGCCAGATTCTGCCGATCCTGCCGCTGTCACGTCTGGACGAAGAGCCGCTGCGCCGCGCCGTGCTGCAGGACCTGACCTGCGACTCCGACGGCAAGATCCGTCAGTATGTCGACGAGCAGTCGATCGAGACCAGCCTGCCGGTACACGAGATTCGCGAGGGTGAGGACTATGTGCTGGGCATCTTCCTGGTCGGCGCCTATCAGGAAATCCTTGGCGACATGCACAACCTGTTCGGCGACACCGACTCGGTGAACATCTACCAGGGGGGCGATGGCAGCGTGGTGCATGCCGGCATCGAGACCCACGACACCATCGAGGACATGCTGCGCTATGTGCACCTGTCGCCCGAGGAGTTGATGACCCACTACCGCGACAAGGTGGCCAGCGCCAAGATCAGCGCCCGTGAGCGTACCCAGTTCCTCGACGCTCTGCGTCTGGGCCTGACCCGTTCGTCCTACCTGGCGTCGTAAACCGCCTGCGGCAACTCCGGATGCAATCCGGGGATGGTGCAACGTCAGACATCGTTCCCGGATTGCATACGGGCTACGGTGCTGCTCTGTGGGCGGCGCTTTCGCGGCGATGCTTTGTGTCTCTCGGTTCAGCCAATGACGCCATGACCGCGCGCCATTAGCGTCGCCAGCAGCGGGATCACCAGCAACAGCAGCAGCTCGATGCGAATGCTCCAGGTCACCAGACGTACCTGCCGAGCGCTGGGCGCGGGCACCTGGCCTGTCTTCAGGGTTTTGCGCCATTTGATGAACACCACCGTGGGCACGATCGACAGCAAGCCGACCAGGATGAACAGCCCTAACTTCGCATGGAACAGGCTGTTGCCCATGTAGTAGGCGGCGCCCTTGCCGAACCACAGCACGCGGGCGACACCGGTGGCCAGCACCAGGCCGGCACAGATGCCGTAGACCAGGTCGGTGATCATCAGGCTGCGCGCGCGGGCAAGGTCAAGCGGCGCCTTGAACAGTACATGCTCGACGCTAAGCAGGGCGAACAGGGCGAAGATCGCCAGAAAATGCAGATAGGCGACGAGTGCGGCGGCCATGGGAGCTCCTTGCGGCAGACGGGCTGAAGGCGGATTAGCGGCCGGCTCGGGCGAACCACAGGTCGCGCCGCGACAGCTGCCAAGCATAGCCAGCCAGTACCAGGCTGCGCAGCCCCATGAAGGCCAGAAATGCCAACCACAACCCGTGATTGCCCAGGCCTTGCAGCCACCAGGCCAGTGGCAGTGCCAAAGCCAGGGCGATGAGCATGGCGTCGCGCATCTCGCGGGCCCGGGTGGCGCCGATGAACAGGCCGTCGAGCAGGTAGCTCCACACAGCCAGCAGCGGCAGCAGGGCCAGGTAGGGCAGGAAGGTCAGCGCCAGTTCGCGGACTTCGGCGATATCGGTCAGCAGGCCGACGAACCAGTGCCCGCCAAACAGGAAGAACAGCGCGAAGGCGGCGCTGGCTAGCAGCGACCAGGTGCCGGCCACCAGCAGCGAGCGGCGCAGCGCAGCGCGATCACGCGCGCCCAGGGCATGACCGCAGAGTGCTTCGACGGCATGCGCCAGGCCGTCGAGGGCGTAGGCGGTCAGGGTCAGACCATTGAGCAGCAGGGCATTGGCCGCCACCGTGGCATCGCCCAGGCGCGTACCTTTCACCGTGATCAGGAAGAACACCAGTTGCAGCGCCAGGGTACGGATGAAGATGTCGCGGTTGACCGCCAGCAATGGGCGCCAGTTGCGCCAGTGTTGCAGCGCGCGGCGGTCGAGTTGGCCGGGATAGCGTGCCAGCGCGCCACGGGCCAGCCACAGGCCGAGCAGGGCGCCGCTCCATTCGGCGATCACCGAAGCCCAGGCCGCGCCGGCCACGCCCCATTCCAGGCCGAGCACGAACAGCAGATCCAGCGATACGTTGATCAGGTTGGCGGTGAGCAGAATGGCCAGCGGGCCACGGGCGCTTTGCGTGCCCAGCAGCCAGCCGATCAGCGCATAGGTCGCCAGGCTGGCGGGCAGGCCGAACAGGCGAATCTGGAAATACTGGCGCGCCAACTGATCCAGCTCGGCGGAGGGTTGCATCAGGCTCAGTGCGGCACTGCTGAATGGCAGGGCCAGCAGACCCAGGAGCAGGGCCATGAACACGCCCAGACCGAGCCCCTGCACCAGCACCTGGCGCAACGCGCCGCCATCCTCGCGCCCTGCAGCCTGGGCGGCGAAACCGGTGCTGCCCATGCGCAGAAAGCCCATGGCCCAGGTCAGCAGGGTATACAGGCTGCTGCCGACTGCCACCGCAGCGAGCTGGTGGGCATGTGGCAGATGGCCGACCACGGCGGTGTCGACCAAGGCCACCATGGGCACCGAGAGGTTGGAGAGAATCATCGGTGCCGCCAGCGCCCAGACCTTGCGCTGGGTCGGGGTGTGGCGCCAGGCATCGAGCAGAGCGGACATGGACGGCTCCAGAAAAACGCCGATTATAGGCGCCCTGCGGAGTGTGCGCAGCTTGGCGGATTTCGTCGCCTTGCCTCGTCGGCGCATTGGCCGCTCGGCTATAGTGATGGCCTTCGCGCCCCTACTCTCCGGAGCCCGCAATGCCGAACAAAGGACTGCTTCTGGCCATGCTGCTGAGCCTGCTCAGCGCCTGTGATTCTTCCCAGCCCCCTGCCACGGTGACCCCTGGCGCGCCTGCTGCGCAACAGCCGCAGGCGCCCAAGCCAGCGGTCGACCGCGAGGCTCTGGCCAAGCGCTACGCTGGTCGCGAGCTGGAGGTAGTCGACGTTTCCGAGGTGCAGCTCGATGGCGCCAGTGCGCTGTCGGTGACCTTCTCCATCCCGCTGGACCCCGACCAGCCCTTCGCCGAGCGTCTGCACCTGGTCGACAGCACCGCTGGCAAGGTCGACGGCGCCTGGGAGCTGACCGACAACCTCAGCGAGTTGCGCCTGCGCCACCTGGAGCCGCAGCGCAAACTGGTGCTGACCATCGATGCCGGCCTGACGTCGGTCAATGGCGGCAAGCTCGCCAAAGAGCATGTCAGCCGTTTCGAAACCCGCGACCTGCAGGCCAGCGTCGGTTTCGCCAGCCGCGGTTCGCTGCTGCCGACCCGTCTGGCCGAAGGCCTGCCGGTGATCGCGCTGAACGTCGACAAGGTCAATGTCGAGTTCTTCCGCATCAAGCCCGAGGCGCTGCCGCGCTTCCTGTCGCGCTGGGGCCGGGCCAGCAACCTGGATACCTGGGAAGCCCGCGAACTGCTGCCGATGGCCGATCTGGTCTACGGCGGGCGCTTCGACCTCAACCCTGCGCGCAATACCCGTGAAACCCTGCTGCTGCCCATCGCCGGCCTGGACCCGTTCAAGCAGCCGGGCGTGTACCTGGCGGTGATGCGTGAGGCTGGCAGCTATAGCTACTCGCAGCCAGCGACGCTGTTTTCCCTGAGTGATATCGGCCTGTCCGCGCATCGCTATCGCGACCGTCTCGACGTGTTCACCCAGGCGCTGGAAGGTGGCAAGGCGCAGTCCGGCGTGCAGCTCGAACTGCTCGATGGCGACGGCGCGCTGCTGGCTGAGGGCAAGACCGATTCGGCCGGCCATGCGCAACTTCCGCTGCCAGTCAAGGCCCAGGTGCTACTGGCCAAGCAGGACGAGCAGACCAGCCTACTGCGCCTGAACACGCCGGCGCTGGACCTGGCCGAGTTCGATATCACTGGCCCGAAAGCGCACGGCCTGCAGTTTTTCGTGTTCGGCCCGCGCGACTTGTATCGCCCCGGCGAGACCGTGCTACTCAATGGCCTGCTGCGTGATGCCGATGGTCGCCCGGTCAAGGCCCAGCCGGTCAGTGTCGAGGTGCGCCGTCCGGACGAGCAGATCAGCCGCAAGTTCGTCTGGAATGCCGGCGATGACGGCCTTTATCAGTATCAGCTGCCGCTCGCCGAAGAGGCCCCGACCGGCCGCTGGCAGCTGTTGCTCGACCTGGGTGACGGCAACCCGCAGCTCTACGAATTCCTCGTCGAGGACTTCCTGCCCGAGCGTATGGCCCTGGAGCTCAAGGGCCAGGACCAGCCCTACGCGCCGGGCGACAGCGCCGAGTTCGCGGTGACCGGACGCTACCTCTATGGTGCGCCGGCCGCTGGCAATCGTCTGACCGGGCAGCTCTATGTGCGTCCGCTGCGTGAAGCGGTGACGAGCCTGCCGGGCTATCAGTTCGGCGATATCACCGAGGCCGATCTGAGCCTGGACCAGGAGCTCGACGAGGTCAATCTCGACGACCAGGGCCGCGCCATGCTGCGCCCGGAAAACCGCTGGAGCGACGCCAAGTCGCCGCTGCGTTTGATCCTCCAGGCCAGCCTGCAGGAGTCCGGTGGCCGTCCGATTACCCGGCGTATCATCCAGCCGGTATGGCCCGCCGAGCGTCTGCCGGGTGTGCGCGGGCTGTTCGACGGCGAGGAGGTCGATGCTGACAGCCTGGCCGAATTCGAGGTTCTGGTGGCCGACGCCGCCGGCAACAAGCTGGCCGCCGACAACCTCAACGTGCGTCTGGTGCGTGAGCGCCGCGACTACTTCTGGAGCTTCTCCGACGGCGAAGGCTGGCGTCACAACTACA
The DNA here is from genome assembly GCF_029845265.1 of Ectopseudomonas oleovorans. Taxonomy (NCBI): domain Bacteria; kingdom Pseudomonadati; phylum Pseudomonadota; class Gammaproteobacteria; order Pseudomonadales; family Pseudomonadaceae; genus Ectopseudomonas; species Ectopseudomonas oleovorans. The sequence goes on along the minus strand of NZ_JAOCLK010000005.1, from coordinate 49,681 downwards.
ACGAGAAATTCCTTACCCTCAGCGACGAGCCGCTCAAGGTCGCCGCGGGCGACACCGCCAAGGTCAGCTTCCCGGTGGAGTGGGGCCCGTACCGGGTCGAGGTGGTGGACAACCAGACCGGCCTGGTCAGCAGCCTGCGCTTCTGGGCCGGCTACCGCTGGCAGGACAATGTCGACGGTGGTGCGGTGCGTCCCGACCAAGTCAAGCTGGCGCTGGACAAGCCTGCCTACGCCGCGGGCGACGTGGCCAAGATCACCGTCACCCCGCCGGCTGCCGGCAACGGCTACCTGCTGGTCGAGTCCAGCGACGGTCCGCTGTGGTGGCAGGAGATCAGCGTGCCGGCCGAAGGTCAGACCTTCGAACTGCCCATCGACGAAAAATGGGCGCGTCACGACCTCTACCTCAGTGCTCTGGTGATTCGCCCTGGCGAGCGCAAGGCGCAAGTCACGCCGAAACGCGCGGTCGGCCTGCTGCACCTGCCGCTGGAACGTGCCCCGCGCAAGCTGGCGGTGAGTCTGGAAGCGCCGGAAAAGATGCGTCCCAAGCAGCCGCTGAAGGTCAAGGTCAGTGCACGTAACGCCGACGGCAGCATTCCCGATACCGTGCATGTGCTGGTCGCTGCGGTCGACCTGGGCATCCTCAACATCACCAGCTACGCCACGCCGGATCCCTTCGCCACTTTCTTCGGGCGCAAGGCCTATGGCGCTGACCAGCTGGATATTTACGGTCAGCTGATCGAAGCGCAGGGGCGTGTCGCCAGCCTGGCCTTCGGCGGTGACGCCGGCCTCGCCGCCGGTGGCAAACGTCCGGATACCAGTGTGTTGATCGTCGCGCTGCAGAGCGATGCGCTGAAGCTGAACGACAAGGGCGAGGGCGAAGTCAGCCTGGATATCCCCGACTTCAACGGTGAGCTGCGCCTGATGGCGCAGGCATGGACCGACGAGCGCTTCGGCATGGCCGAAGCCAAGACGGTGGTCGCTGCACCGCTGATTGCCGAACTGTCGATGCCGCGCTTCCTCGCCGGTGGTGATGAAACCATCCTGGCGCTGGACCTGACCAACCTGTCCGGCAGCGAGCAGAAGCTCGATGTGCAGCTGGACGTAGAAGGCCAGCTGCGCCTGCTCGGCAAGGGTGAATCACCGATCAGCCTGAAGGATGGCGAGCGCACCACCCTGCGCATTCCGGTGCGCGCCGAGGGTGGCCTGGGCCAGGGCCGCATCCATGTCGAGGTGCAGGGCCTGGCGCTGCCGAACGAGACCCTGGGCGACTTCAGCCGCGAGTGGACACTGGGCATCCGACCGGCCTACCCGGCGCAGTTGCAACACTTCCGCGCGGTACTGGGGGAGGGCGAGCCGTGGAGCATGCCGGCGGGCACCCTCAATCAGTTCGAACCGGCCGGGCTGGAGGCCGTGTTGGCGCTGTCGAGCCGCCCGCCGCTTAACCTCGGCGAGCAGATTCGTGCGCTCAAGGCCTACCCCTACGGCTGCCTGGAGCAGACCACCAGTGGCCTCTATCCGTCGCTCTACGCCGATGCCGCGAGTCTCAAGCGCCTTGGCCTTGAGGGTGAACCTGACGAGCAGCGACGCAAAAGCATCGAGCTGGGCATCGAGCGTCTGCTTGGTATGCAGCGGCATAGCGGCGGCTTCGGCATGTGGAGTGCCGAGAGCGAAGAGGAATACTGGCTCACCGCCTACGTCACCGATTTCCTTCTGCGTGCTCGCGAGCAGGGCTTCGGCGTACCGCCGGAAGCACTGAAGAAGGCCAGTGATCGCCTGCTGCGCTACCTGCAGCAGAGCAGCCTGATCGAGGCCAGCTACAGCCAGGACTTCGCCCACACCCGCTTCGCCGTGCAGGCCTACGCCGGCTACGTGCTGGCGCGCAGCCAACAGGCGCCGCTGGGTGCGCTGCGCAGCCTGTTCGACCGCCGCAGCGATGCGCGTTCCGGCCTGCCGCTGGTGCAACTGGCAGCGGCGCTGAAGCTGATGGGCGATGCGCCGCGTGCCGAGCAGGCGTTGAATCAGGGGCTGGTCCAGCAGCGCGATGGCGAGCGTTGGATGGCCGATTACGGCAGCCCGCTGCGCGACCAGGCGCTGATCCTCGCCCTGCTGGGGGAGCACGACCTGGCGGCCGGCCAGCGTGAGCAGCGCCTGTTCAACCTGGCCGATGAGCTGGCTGGCCAGCGCTGGCTGTCGACCCAGGAGCGCAATTCGCTGTTCCTCGCCGGTCGCGGCATTCTCGGCAAGCCGGAGCAGACCTGGAGCGCTGCGCTTACCAGCGGCACCTTCCAGTTCGAGCTGAGCAACCAGCAGCCCGGTATCAAGCTGGAGCGTGGCGAACTGGCCGAACCGCTGAGCGTGAGTAATGCCGGCAGCACCACCTTGTATCAGCAGCTGACCCTGTCCGGTTATCCGAGCCAGGCGCCACGCGCCGGTGGCGAGAACCTCAGCATCGAGCGCGAATACCTTGGCATGGACGGCCGTCCGCTCGATCTGCAGCGCCTGGACAGCGGCGAGCTGGTGCTGGTGCACCTGGCTGTGCGGGCCAAGCAGCGCGTACCGGATGCGCTGGTCGTCGACCTGTTGCCGGCTGGCCTGGAGCTGGAGAACCAGAACCTGGCGCAGAGCGCGGCGAGCCTCGATGACGCCGGCAGCAACGTCAAGGAATGGCGTCAGTCGATGCAGAACGCGCGGATCAAGCACCAGGAATATCGTGGCGACCGCTACGTGGCAGCGGTGGACGTGGAGGAGTACGGCGCCAGCCATCTGCTCTACCTGGCCCGTGCGGTGACGCCGGGCAGCTATCGGGTACCGCCACCGCAGGTGGAGTCCATGTACCGGCCGAGCTGGCAGGCGCTGGGTAGTGCGCCGGAGAGTCTGGTGGTGAGGGGGCGCTAAAAGCGACCCTCTCCCCAACCCTCTCCCATGAATGGGAGAGGGGGCCGAGCGTGTCAGCTGTCAGATGTGCGTCACACGGCTTGCAAGTCAGGCTGCACTCGGTATCAGGGTTACCTCATATCGCTCCCCTCTCCCGCTTGCGGGAGAGGGGCTGGGGGAGAGGGCAAAAAAGGTTCAAGGAGGAACCATGACACTACTCGACAACGCCAAGCGCCTTCGTCATGAGATGACCGATGCCGAGCAACGGCTCTGGTATTACCTGCGCGCTCACCGCTTCCTAGGCCTGAAGTTCAAACGGCAGAAACCCATTGGCCCCTATATCGTCGATTTCATCTGCACTGAACGTTGGCTCGTCATCGAGCTGGACGGTGGGCAGCATCAGCTGCAGACGGAATACGATCAACAACGTGAGCGTTATCTGGAGACTCGAGGCTATCGTGTGCTGCGTTTCTGGAATCATCAGGTACTGGCTAAAACGGAGGCTGTACTTGAACAGATTCGTCTTGAAATCGGCGAGCAAGATGGCCTATGAGCGTCGCCGCGAGTCTTGGCATAACGTTGATCCGCTCCCCTCTCCCATTTATGGGAGAGGGGTTGGGGGAGAGGGTTTTGCATGCCCCGCCTAACTTGCCGTTGGCTGCTGATCCTCCTGCTCCCCCTGGCCTTGCTCTGGCTAGCCGACCGCCTGTTCCCGCTGCCCCTGCCCGAGGACGATCTGGCGCGCGTGGTGCTGGCCGAGGACGGTACGCCGCTGTGGCGTTTTGCCGACCACGATGGTGTATGGCGTTATCCGGTGACGCCGGACGCAGTTTCACCCTATTACCTCGAAGCCCTGCTGACCTACGAGGACCGCTGGTTCCGCCAGCACCCCGGCATCAACCCGCTGGCGCTGGGCCGTGCGGCCTGGCAGAACCTCACTGGCGGGCGCGTGGTGTCCGGCGGCAGTACGCTGTCGATGCAGGTGGCGCGGCTGCTCGATCCGCACGGGCGCAATCTGCCGGGCAAGCTCAAGCAGCTGTGGCGCACCGCGCAGCTGGAGTGGCACCTGTCCAAGGATGAAATCCTCACCCTGTATCTGAATCGCGCGCCCTTCGGCGGCCCCCTGGAGGGTGTCGCGGCGGCGAGCTGGAGTTACCTGGGCAAACCTCCAAGCCAACTGACCCGTGCCGATGCCGCGTTGCTTGCGGTACTGCCGCAGGCGCCCAGCCGCTTGCGCCCGGACCGTCATCCCGAGCGCGCCCAGGCCGCACGTGACAAGGTGCTGCGGCGCCTGGGCGAATTTAAGGTATGGCCGCAGGCGCAGGTGGATGAAGCGCTGGAAGAGCCGGTGTTTCTCGCGCCGCGCCGTGAGCCGAGCCTGGCGCCCTTGCTGGCGCGGCGGTTGAACCGCGCCGGCAGTCCGCCGCTGATTCGCACCACGCTGGATGCCGTTTTGCAGCTGCGCCTGGAGGATCTGCTGCTGGGCTGGCGCGCGCGCCTGCCGGAGCGCACCTCGGCAGCGATCCTGGTGGTGGAGCACGAAAGCATGGCCGTGCGCGCCTACCTCGGTTCGGTGGATATCGCTGACACCTCGCGCTTCGGCCATGTCGACATGGTCCGCGCCCTGCGCTCGCCCGGTTCGACGCTCAAGCCCTTCCTCTACGGCATGGCCCTGGATGCTGGCTTGATCCATTCCGAATCGCTGCTGCAGGACGTGCCGCGGCATTACGGCGACTACCGCCCCGGCAACTTCGCCGCCGGCTTCATCGGCCCGGTGTCGGCCAGCGAAGCGCTGGCCACCTCGCTCAACCTGCCCGCCGTGCAGTTGCTCGAAGCCTACGGGCCGAAACGCTTTGCCGGCGAGCTGCGCAGCGCGGGATTGCCGATCCGTCTGCCGGCACTGGCCGAGCCGAACCTGGCGCTGATCCTCGGTGGCGGCGGTTCGCGGCTGGAATCGCTGGTGGCCGGTTACAGCGCCTTCGCGCGCGGTGGTATGGCGGCCAAGCCGCGTCTGCAACCAGGCGATGAATTGCGCGAGCGGCGTCTGCTGTCGCCCGGTTCGGCCTGGATCATCCGCCGTATTCTCAGCGGTCAGGCACGTCCTGATCGTGACCCGCGCGCCTACCTGGCGCAGCGCCCGACCCTGGCCTGGAAGACCGGCACCAGCTACGGCTTTCGCGATGCCTGGGCTATCGGCGTTGGCCCGCGTCATCTGATCGGTATCTGGATCGGCCGCCCGGACGGCACCCCGGTGCCGGGCCAGTTCGGTCTGGCCTCGGCCGCGCCGCTGTTGCTGCAAGTGCATGATCTGCTGGTCAATCGCGACAGCCAGCGCGGCATCGCTGCGCCGGCCGACCGGCAGCCGGCCGAGGTCGGCGTGGCCGCCATCTGCTGGCCGTTGGGGCAGCCGATGAGCAAGGACGATCCCAACTGTCGGCGCCTGCGCTTCGCCTGGACGCTGGAAGGCACCACGCCCCCCACGTTGCTGGCAGCCGATCAGCCATTGGGTAGTGGTCTGCGCGAGCGTTATTGGCTCAATGCCGATGGGCGTCGCGTTGGCCCAGGTTGTGCCGGGGCCGAGGCGCGTGAACTGGCCTTGTGGCCGGCGCCATTGGAACCCTGGCTGCCACGCCGTGAGCAGCGCACGGCACGTTTACCGAGCGTCGATCCGAGTTGCCCGCCACCGCGCAGCAGCCAGGTGGCGCCGCTGTCCATCGTCGGCGTGCGCGATGGTGATCGTCTGCGTCGCCCGCAAGGCAATCATGAGCCACTGCGGCTCAGCCTTTCGGCGCTGGGGGGAAGTGGCCGGCGCTGGTGGTTCCTCGATGGCCGACCGCTGGGTGACACTGCGCTGGGTGCGCCCTTCAACCATGCCTTCGACAGCGGCAGGCATCAACTGAGCGTACTCGACGAGGGTGGCCAGACCGCTCGTCTGGAATTCAGCATCGGGCCGTGACGCGACGCGCTGGCGGTGTGCGGGCGCCGACCGCTCTGGCCTGAGCCCTGAAAATAATGCCGCCTGTAGTGAATGAAGCCTGGTCGTGAGCCGCCGATATGAAATCTGACGGTAACCGATTTGCAATTTGTGTACATTTTTGTATCCAGTTTCTCGTTGGGCTCAACATAACAACCGGGAGAAGCCTCCATGCGCCTCTGGCAACGCAGTATTCAGTGGCAGTTGGCTCTCGCGTTTGGCTCGGTAGAGCGCACCGTCGACGCGCTTGAAGAAGGCATCGGCGTCGCCGTCATGACTGCTGCTGAAACAGCCGACGCCCAGGCTGGTGGTCAGTTCCAGGCGCTGGCCGGCCAGCAGCAGGCCTTCCGTTGCCAGTTCCTGGCGAAAGTGCTCGGCCAGATCACACGCCTGGGCCAGGGTGGTGCCCGGCAGCAGTACGCCGAACGCCTCGCCACCCAGGCGCAGCAGTGAGTCGCCATCACGGCGAAACACCTTGCGCATGCGTTCGGCGAAGGCGCTCAGGCAGGCATCGCCACCGGCGTGGCCGTGTTAGTCGTTGACCTTCTTGAAGAAGTCGATATCCATCAGTACCAGCGACAGCGGCTCGCCCTGGCGCACCGCATTGGCCACCAGGCTGGGGAACAGGTTGTTGAACTGATAGCGGTTGCCCAGCTGGGTCAGGCTGTCGGTGCGGCTGAGCAGATCGAGCTGGCTCTGCTGCTCCAGCAGCTTCAATTCCAGATCGAGGGTGGCGCGGTATTCACGATGATTGCGGCCGAGCACCAGCACCAGATAGCTGAGGTAGACGGTCAGGGTGATCAGCATCGCATGCTGTTGCTGCCAGTTCAGGGCCATCACCGCCAGGCCCGGCAGGTAGAGCAGGGCCAGGGCCAACAGGGCGCGGCCACGGCGCATGGCGAAGTTGAAGGTCATTGCCGTGCTGAAGGCCACCGTGGCCAGGGTGGCGATCATTTCCGAGTCGTTGTAGTCGTTGCTGTAGAGCGCCAGGGCGTGGGCCTGGCCCCAGCACAACGAGGTCAGGAGGATCAGGCCCCAGTGACGATCCAGCCAGCGCTGCAACTGTTCAGGGCTGTCGAGGCCATCGGGACGGTGCAGCAGGCGCGCTGCCAGGAGTACGGCGAACACTGCGCTGCCCAGCACGCCGCTGACCATCAGGCTGCCCGGTGCCGCGCTGAATACCCAGGTCAGCAGCCAGGCGAGGACATAGAAGAAGCCCCCAGACGCGTGCGGATGCGGGTGTCATCCACCTCACGCCACAGGACGAAGGTATTGGGCTGGCGCGGTACTTCGGCGTCGGTCATCGTGTTCGGCCTGCCACCGCTGGCGGCCACCTCCGGGCCGTCGCAGGCGACGTCAGAGCCTTCTCCAGGAGGCTTTTTTGTGATCACAGAAGCTGCTTGCCTGAGCATAGCGCCTTTTCGTGAGCGCGAGGATGTCCATTTGCCAGTATTTGCCGCCACCTGTCAGCCGCGGCGAATCATCCAGATGCCGGCGACGATCAGCAGCAGGCCCGCCACCTTGCCAAAGGTGATCGGCGCTTCGCGAAAACCGGCCCAGCCGAAATGATCGAGCGTGATGGCCATGGCCAACTGCCCGGCAATCACCAGCACCATGAACAGCAGTGCGCCGACCCGCGGCCCGGCGAAGGCCGCTGTGGCGATGAAGAAGGCACCGAGCAGGCCACCGCTCCAGTGCCACCAGGTGAGTCCCTTGAGCGCACCGAGACCAGGCATCTCGCGCTGGCTCAGTGTCATCAGCAGCAGCGCCAGGCTGCCGACGGCGAAGGAGATCAATGCGGCGGCGAAAACGCTGGACAGCTGGCGGGCGAGCTGGCCGTTGATGCCAGCCTGCAGAGGCAGCACGGCGCCGGCGAGAAAGGGCAGGGCCAGCAACCAGCCGCTGATGTGGTTCATGGGTAACTCCAGAGAGGACAATCGGGTGACGGGCGAGGGCGTTACGGCAGGGCTTTTTCCAGTTGCACCAGCGCCACGCGGCTGCCATCCGGGGCGCGGCGTTCGACGATGCCGACGGTCTGGTAGCCCAGGCGGGCATAGAGCAGCAGCCCGCCTGCATTGGCGTTGAAGCAGGAGACCTTCATCAGTGGCGCCTTGTAGCGCTCGCGGGCGATCTTCTCCATCACCTCCACCAGGTACTGAGCGACGCCCTGACTGCGAGCCCAGGGCGCCACCATCAGGTTGCCCAGGGCGCAGAATTCGCCGTGCTGCCACTGGTAGAAATTGGCGAAGCCGGCGACTTTCCCATCAAGTTCCACCACGGTGCTTTCGCGCCGCTCGGCGATGGCGGCGGCGAGCTGGCCGACGTTCAGCGGCCAGATGGCTTTCGGGTAACAGAAGAACAGTTCATCGGGGTTCTGTGGGAAAGCGACCACGTCACCGAGGTCGCTGGCCGTGGCCGGGCGGTGTTGCAGGTTCGCATTCAAAGCGGACGGTCCTTGTTCAGCGCGGTGGATATTGCGAGAGCACCTGAGTAACGGTTTCGCGGATCGCCCGTTCGCGCTCGGCAGGTGTCGGCGGCTGGCTGCGCATGATCTGTTCACCGCTGCCGCGCCACACCAGCTTGCCGTCCTTGGCGTCATACAGGTCGATCTGCAGGGTGGCGACCTTGTAGTCCACGCGGCGCGTTTCGGTAAACGCCGGGCCTCCCCAGTAACCGCCCCAATAGCCGCCCCAGCCACCGCCGTACTGGGTGGTGATCTGATCCTGGCGCTCGTCGACGATCAGCACGCTCTGCACCTTGAGGTCGCCCTTGCCATCGGTCGCCTGGCGCAGGCCGCGCTGGTCGAGTTGTTCGGCCACGGCCTGACTGATGCGGGCTTCGGTGATGTCGCTTTTCAGGCGGGCATCATCGGGTTGATACGAGAGCTTGTCGTCCATCCAGCTCCAGGTGCGGTAGGCCGCGAAGTCACGACTGGGGTCGAAGTCTCGCTCCAGGCTGACGCTGGCGCAACCACCCAGCAGCAAGGCGAGGAGCAGGTAGGGCAGGGTACGCATGTCGTTCTCCAGGGCAGTCGATCAATAAGGAGGATAGCCGTCCAGCGCCGCGCGGATGGCCACGCGCATGGCCTCGGCCTGTGCTGCCTGATCCTTGCCGGCCACGGCTTCGCCGCTACCGGACCAGACCACCTGGCGGTCGCGTGGGTCGATCAGTTCGATGCGCACCACGGCCACTTTCTGTTCGTAGGTGCGCACGATAGGGACGCTACCGTAGGCGCCGTAGCGGCGGTCCCAGTGGCTGCCGGTGCCGTAGTAGCCGCCGACATTGTCCTGATACTGGCGCAGTCGGGTTTCCTGGCTGATACGGGCGTTGACCAGCACGTCGCCGGAACCATTGAGTGCCGGGCGCAGACCGTACTGGTCGAGACCGGCGCTGACGCTGTCGGCCAGTTCACTGCTGGGCGCCCGGCCGTCCAGCCAGCTCCAGCTGCGATAACGGCCGTAATCGCGCGGTGCGGCCGGGTAGGCGCTGCGGTCGAAGGTGGTAGCCGCTTGCGGCGGGGCTGGTGGCATGGGCAGCGATTCGGCGCGGTAGGGATTCTGGCTCTGACAGGCGGCCAGCAGCGGCAGGATGAGTATGGCTATGGCGGTGCGCATGGTTGTCTCCGTGGTCGCGCGCGACATCCCCGATGGCTTTCAGGCTACGCCGGACTATCGGCTTCGTCCAACACGTACGCCGCGACTTCAGCGTGGTCGGCAGATCCAGTGCAGGTAGCGGCCGAGCCCCTCGAAGCTGGGGTGGCGGCGGTGCGCCAGTTCCATTTCCAGCAGGTCGATCAGCTTGGCCTTGGCCTGGAATTGCTGCGGCATGTAATCGTGGAAAACGCGTACGCCGCTACGGCTTTCGACCTGCCAGTCGGCGGCGAGTTGCGTGGCCAGCTCGCGCGGGTCGACCGGTTGCTGTGGCGTCAGGCTCTGTTTCTCGCCGGCGAAGTGTTCCTTGCGCAGTTTGCGAAAATGCCCCTTGAGCAGGTTGCGGTAGATCAGCGCGTCCTTGTTGTAGAAGGCCAGCGACAACCAACCGTTCTTGGCCGTCAGCTGGTGCAGCACCGGCAGGATGGCCGCCGGCTCGGCCAGCCACTCCAGCACGGCGTGGCACAGCACCAGATCGAAGGGCTCCTGCAACTGGCCGAGCAGTTCCTGCCAGGGCGCCTGGATGAACGTGGCACTCTGGCCGGCTTCGGCGAAGCGCTGGCGCGCACCTTCGAGCATGGGCTCGGCCGGCTCGGCCAGGGTGACCTGGTGACCACGCTGGGCCAGCCACAGGCTCATGTGGCCAAGCCCTGCACCGACATCCAGCACGCGCAGTGGGCGGTCCGGCAGCGCTTCGGCCAGGTCGGCCTGCAGCGCGGCGAGGCGGATGGCACCCTTGGCGCCGCCATAGATCTTTTCGGCGAAACGGGTGGCGAGTTCGTCGAAGTGGCGGTCGCTCATTTGAGGAAGCGCCGTTCGTTGTCGGCGAGCTTGTCTAGCACCGCCTGGTTCATGTCGAGGCCCAGTTCATTGCACAGTTGCAGCAGATAGAGCACCACGTCGGCTACTTCCTGCCCAGCGTGGGCGAGCTGGTCGGCAGACAGCTGGCGCGACTGCTCTTCGCTCAGCCACTGGAAGATCTCCACCAGCTCGGCCATTTCCACGCTGGCGGCCATGGCCAGGTTCTTCGGGCTCTGGTAACGGCGCCAATCGTTGTGATCGCGAATGGCGTGCATGCGGGCGGTGAGTTCAGCGAGGTTCATGGTGTGGCTCCGTTCGAGCCGCATAGCTTCGGCGCGAACGTTGTGCGCTGCAAGCAGGAGCTGATTGGCCTGTCCTTCGGATGGGCGTCGTTGACGAATGACAACAGACGCCATGCCTGATCCGAGCGACGACATGTCGCCCATGCGCTCGCTCACCGAGGCTCAAATGACCGGCATGCCTGAGCAGGCGGCGTCTGCTGCAACGCCTCTTCAGCAATTGCTCGTCGGAGCCGTGCGGTGGTGGCCTGTCGCGCGGCAAATCACCACAGCGCCTGTTGCGCCTTTAGCCGCTAGTCTTTCATTGCAAAATTGATTCAAATCAATACTGCACGTCGGGCTTCATCTGGCAGACGTTCGGCTGCACTGTATGTCATAAGAACAATTTCAGCTCGTGTGACTCCAACACCTGGAGTCTGTGGCTCGGCTTTGCGTGCCGGGGCCAAGATAACCCTGAATGAGGACACCACATGTTCGGTCTAGAGGCGCTTGATCTCGCCCGAATCCAGTTTGCCTTCACCATTTCCTTCCACATCGTCTTCCCGGCCATCACCATTGGCCTGGCCAGTTATCTGGCGGTGCTCGAAGGTCTGTGGCTGAAGACCGGCAATACGCTATACCGCGATCTCTACCACTTCTGGTCGAAGATCTTCGCGGTCAACTTCGGCATGGGCGTGGTCTCCGGTCTGGTCATGGCCTACCAGTTCGGCACCAACTGGAGCGCATTCTCCGATTTTGCCGGGGCGGTCACCGGGCCACTACTGACGTACGAGGTGCTCACCGCGTTCTTCCTCGAAGCGGGCTTCCTCGGCGTCATGCTGTTCGGCTGGAATCGCGTCGGGCCGGGCCTGCACTTCTTCTCCACGGTGATGGTGGCCATCGGCACGCTGATCTCGACTTTCTGGATTCTCGCCTCCAATAGCTGGATGCACACGCCGCAGGGGTTCGAGATCATCGACGGGCGGGTGATTCCGGTGGACTGGTTCGCCGTGGTGTTCAACCCGTCGTTCCCCTATCGCCTGGCGCATATGGCTACGGCGGCGTTCCTCGCCACCGCCTTCTTCGTTGGCGCCTCGGCGGCCTGGCACCTGCTGCGCGGGCGTGACAACCCGGCGATCCGCAAGATGCTCTCGATGGCACTGTGGATGGCCCTGCTGGTGGCGCCGGTGCAGGCCTTCATCGGTGACCTGCACGGCCTCAACACGCTCAAGTATCAGCCGGCGAAGATCGCCGCCATTGAGGGGCACTGGGAGAACGTCGGCGACGAGCCGACCCCGCTGATCCTCTTCGGCTGGCCGGATATGGAGCGCGAGGAAACCCGCTTCAAGGTGGAAATCCCCGCGCTCGGCAGCCTGATCCTGACCCACAGCCTGGACAAGCAGGTGCCGGCGCTGAAGGACTTCCCGCCGGAAGACCGCGCTAACTCCACCATCGTCTTCTGGACTTTCCGCATCATGGTTGCCATGGGCCTGATGATGATCTTCGTCGGCCTGTGGGGCACCTGGCTGCGTCGCGGCGACCGGCTCTATACCTGCCGGCCGTTCCTGCACCTGGCGGTGTGGATGGGGCCGAGCGGGATCATCGCCATCCTCGCCGGCTGGTACACCACCGAGATCGGCCGCCAGCCGTGGATCATCCATGGCCTGATGCGCACCGCCGATGCTTCGTCCGGGCACAGCGCGACGCAGTTGGGCATCACCCTGGTGCTGTTCGTGGTGGTCTATTTCGTCCTGTTCGGTGCGGGCATCGGCTACATGCTGCGTCTGGTGCGCAAGGGGCCGAAGCTCGATGAGGGCAAGCAAGTGTCGTCCGGTGGTCCTGGTCAGCCGCGTACGCCGGCACGGCCGTTGTCGGCTGCCGAAGAAGGCCTGGACGATGGCGAAACCGACACCTTGCCGCAGAGGAACTGAACATGGGTATCGACCTTCCGCTGATCTGGGCGGTGATCATCGCCTTCGGTGTGATGATGTATGTGGTGATGGATGGCTTCGATCTGGGTATCGGCATCCTCTTTCCCTTCGTCCGTGACGACGGCGAGCGCGATGTGATGATGAATACCGTGGCGCCGGTCTGGGACGGCAACGAAACCTGGCTGGTACTCGGCGGCGCGGCGCTGTTCGGCGCCTTCCCGCTGGCCTACTCGGTGGTGCTCGATGCGCTGTACCTGCCGCTGATCCTGATGCTGCTGGGGCTGATCTTCCGAGGCGTGGCTTTCGAGTTCCGCTTCAAGGCCAAGGCCGCCAAGCGTCACCTGTGGGACAAGGCCTTTATCGGCGGTTCACTGACCGCCACCTTCTTCCAGGGTGTAGCGCTGGGGGCGTATATCGATGGCTTCGAAGTGGTGAACCGCCGATTTGCCGGCGGCGCCTTCGACTGGCTGACGCCGTTCTCGGTGTTCTGCGGCCTGGCGCTGATCGCTGCCTATGCATTGCTCGGCTGCACCTGGCTGATCATGAAGACCGAAGGCCGTCTGCAGCAGCAGATGCATGACCTCGGCCGGCCGCTGATCTTCGTGGTGCTGGCCGTGACCGGCATCGTCAGCCTGTGGACGCCGCTGGCGCATCCGGATATCGCCGAGCGCTGGTTCAGCCTGCCCAACCTGTTCTGGTTCATGCCCGTGCCGGTGTTGGTGCTGTTGTGCACCTGGGCGCTGCTGCGCGCCGTGGCCAACAACGCCAACTACTCGCCGTTCCTGCTCACCCTGGCGTTGATCTTCCTCGGTTACAGCGGCCTGGGCATCAGCCTGTGGCCGAACGTCATCCCGCCGTCGATCAGCATCTGGGACGCCGCCGCGCCGCCGCAGAGCCAGGGCTTCATGCTGGTGGGCGCGCTGTTCATCATCCCCTTCATTCTCATGTACACCGCCTGGAGCTATTACGTGTTTAGAGGCAAGGTGACGGTGGATGACGGCTATCACTGAGAACCGGTCCAAAGCCTGCTGCGCGTCGGCCCTGCGGCGTTAAAAGCAGGCTCGGCCTGCTCATGTACCACTTGTACAGTCGAACGCGACTCCGACCGGTTCTCGCCTGCTTTGACCAGCCGGAGGCTGTTACCAACGTTGCGCCTTGCATGGCTCTAGCTCGCGAGGCTTTGAATCAGGTTCTTAGGAGACGGTCATGACCGAAACCGAAGGGAAGAAACCGCTGTGGCAGCGTCTGGGTTGGCTGGTGCTGATCTGGGCCTGCAGCGTCACAGCGCTGGGCATCGTGGCCTGGCTGTTGCGCCAGTTCATGAGCGCGGCGGGTTTGGGGACGCCGTAGTCGCGTAGCTCCGCGGGAGCTGGGGGGCTGACGTGTCAGCATCCCCTAGAAGGTGGGCAAGCTTCGCGTTGCCCACCTAACTTGCTGATCGAAGTTTTCGGGCCGGTGCTGCCGATTCAGATCGTCGACGACCTCTACGAGGCTATCGGCCTGGCCAACGACTGCGAGTACGGTCTGACCTAGTCGCTCTAAACCCGCGACCTGAGCAAGGCGATGCACCGTATGCGCGAAATCGACTTCGGCGAAACCTACATCAACCGCGAAAACTTCGAGGCGATGCAGGGCTTCCATGCCGGGGTGCGCAAGTCGGGCATCGGCGGCGCTGATGGCAAACATGGTCTGTACGAGTGCACCCATACCCAGGTGGTCTACCTGCGGGGCTGATCGATCATTCCACGCAGAGCGTGGGAACGCTTTCTATGGGCTGTGCGCGTTGCGAAGGGTGGACAAGCTTCGCGTTATCCACCCTTGCTGGTTTACTGAGTTGACACAAAGTGTCCAATACCACCGGCTTCAATCAACATGGTTTCGACTTCATCGTATGTGGCTGGCTCGTCTGCGTTAACCATGTACGTCTCCGGACTGGTTGCTGTTATCCAGTTGCTTCCTACGATCAATGTAATAGGCCAATCTTTTCCATTTATACGGTGCCAGGCAAATTGAGCTATCGGATCAGTTAAGGGGGGAGAGCTATTCATATGCCAACCTTTAACTACAGGGCGTTAATTAACCGTCAGTGAGCTCGCGCAGCGGCCAAGTGAATTAAAAATTACAGTCTTTGCGGGTGATAAACCGCTCAAATAGATAGGTGCCGTCGGTATTCGTCATCGTGTGGTTAATCGTGTAGCCGAGCTTCAGTATTGACTGAGTGAACGGTTGGCTACAGCCACTTTTTACTATGAGTGGGAAGATGTATTGGTCAGCCCAGAGTTTTAACCAATCGTTTCCAGATTTCTGTTGGAGCCTCTGCAGGAGTTGGGCTCGGCTCAAATTGGCTTGTGCCGCCGCATCATCAATCATGCCATTTAGGTCTAAGGAATATCTATAGCTAAGGACATGACCTGGCAGCAGCATTAATGATACCAAGGTCGTTCTTTTGTCTACCTGCATCGGCAATGAGCTAATAGCCTGAGCAAGACCTTTCCGGAGATGTGCATCTGTTTCTGCATCAGCAGCAAGCGCGGTTGTATGTACGGTAAGTAGTAAAAGAATGGCGATTGAATTTAATTTCAACTTAATTCTCCGTTGTGAATCATCTAAAACGGCAAGTAGGGTGGATGACGCTTTTCTCATCCACCATAGCGATAACAGGTAGATCTTCGTTCCAAGGCGCGACCTATTTTTAATCGCGCTGAATACAAAATCGGCTACGACACTACGCCATCAAATAGCCACCCGTCTACGGACTGCTCGCCGCTGTCCTGGTTGCCCCATCCCGCCAATCCTTCCCATACTGCCTCCCTGTGCCACCTAACAAGGGAGCCCCTATGTTCGCCCTCAGCGATACCCTCAAACGCCGCTTCGCAGCGCTGAAATCCACTGCCGACTACTGGTCGCTGCGCCATGTGCGCGAGAGCAGGGAGTCCTACTGGGTGCGGCGGCGTGTGGCGCAGGCGCCTTCCTTCGTCGACGATGCTGGCGCCATGCTCACAGTGCGTATCGCCGGTGTCGAAGCCTATGCGGCCACCAGCGATCTCAGTCAGGCTGGCTTGCAGGCTGCGCTGGAGCGTGCCGAGCTGATGGCCTGTGCCCTGGTCGGGCATAACCTGCTGGATCTCGCCAGCCTGTCGCACCCCACCGAGCACAGCGACGATGTGATGCCAGGCTACGAGCAGCCGCTGGCGGGCGCTGCCCACTGGTTCGAGCTGTTGATGGCAGAGTCGGCATTGATTCCCCAGGATGCGCGTCTGGTCGATAGCCACGTCGGGCTGACGTTCACCTGCTATGAGCAGATATTTCTCAACAGCGCGGGCGCCTGCCTGCGGCGCGCCCAGCGCTATGTGTTCCCGCAGGTGGGCGTTACCGCAAGCGACGAACACGACAGCCAGAGCCGTAGCTTCGGCGGCACGCATCTGGCGCGCCAGGGCGGCGCCGAGGTGTTGCAGCAGTTGGGTGTGATCGGCAGCGCCGCGCGTATCGCCGACGAAGCATTGCAACTGCTGCTGGCGCCGAACACCCCGAACGGTTCGCGCGATCTGTTGCTGATGCCGGACCAGATGATTCTGCAGATTCACGAGTCCATCGGCCATCCGCTGGAGCTGGACCGCATTCTCGGTGATGAGCGCAATTTCGCCGGCACCAGCTTTATCCGTCAGAGCGATTTCGGGCATTACCAATATGGCTCGCCGCTGCTCAATGTCAGTTTCGATCCGGATGTGCCTGGAGAGTTGTCCAGCTATCGCCATGACGATGACGGCACGCGGCCGAACGGCAGCTACTGATCCGTGACGGCATCCTTCAGCGTCCGCTCGGCGGCGCGCTGTCGCAATGGCGCAGTGGCCTGCTGGGTGTGGCCAACAGCCGCGCCTGCAGTTGGAACCGACCGCCCATCGACCGCATGGCCAACCTCAATCTGGAACCGGGCGAGCAGAGCCTGGCCGAGCTGATCGGTGGCATCGAGCGCGGCATCCTGATGAGCAACAACCGTTCCTGGTCGATCGACGATGCGCGCAACAAATTCCAGTTCGGCTGTGAATGGGGCCAGTTGATCGAAAACGGCGAACTCAAGGGCGTGGTGAAGAACCCCAACTACCGCGGTATCAGCTCGGGCTTCTGGCGCAACCTCAAGGCGGTCGGCGACGCCAGCACCTTCGAGGTGATGGGCACGCCCTATTGCGGCAAGGGCGAACCCAATCAGGTGATCCGTGTCGGGCATGCCTCACCGGCCTGTGTATTCGCCGATATCGATGTGTTTGGAGGGGTCGCCTGATGGATGCACGTCAGCATTTCACCGCGTTGCTGGAGTATCTGCAGGCGCAAGTCGTGGGCGAGGAGGGCTTTACCCTGGCCTACGACGCCGAGGTCTCCAGCTTTATCCGCTTCAACCAGGGACAGGTGCGTCAGGCCGGGCAGGTGCAGCAGGTGTACGTCACCTTGTCGCTGTACCAGGGGCAGCGCCATGCCGAAAGCAAGCTGGCGCTCAGTGGGGTGCTAGACGAGGATCTGCCCCTGCTGCAGCAGGCTTTGCAGCACCTGCGTGACGTGCTGCCGACCCTGAGTGACGACCCTTATCTGCGCCTGAACCGTGACGCCTGGCGCAGCGAATCCATGGGTGAAACGGTTGCGCTGGATGGCACGACCATCGCGCACCAGGTGGTTGCAGCAGCGCAGGGGCTGGATCTGGTCGGCTTTCTCGCCGTCGGCCCGCAGTATCAGGGCTTCGCCAGTTCCTGGGGCGCGTTCGGCTGGTACGCCGCCAGCAGTTTCAACCTCGAATTCAGCCTGTTCCATGACAACGGCCAGGCGGTGAAAAGCGCTTATGCCGGTGAGCAGTGGGACGCTCAGGCGTTCGCCTGCAAGCTCGACAGCGCGCGACAGCAACTGGCGTTTCTCGGCCGTCCGGCCAAGGCGTTGCAACCGGGCGCTTATCGCGCCTATCTGGCGCCGGCAGCGCTGGAGGAGCTGGTCAGTCTGTGCTGCTGGGGCTTCGGTGCGCAGGCGCTGGCCTCGGGCGGCAGCCCCTTGCAGCGGCTATTCAGCGGCAAGGCCGAGCTCAACACCCAGGTGACCGTGGACGAGCGCATCGAGGGCGGTCTGGCTCCGGCCTTCACGCCTGAAGGGCCACGCCAGCCGCTGCGCCTGATCGACCGTGGTCGCCCCGGCGAGCGCCTGGTCAGCTCGCGCAGCGCTGCCGAGTACGGCCTGACCGCCAATGGTGCCGGACGCGGCGAATACCCGTTGTCACTGCACATGCACGGCGGCGATCTGGATGAGCGCGAGGTGCTGCAGCGGCTCGGCACGGGGCTATATATCGGCAACCTGTGGTACGGCAACTTCTCCGATCTGCCGGCCGGGCGCCTGACCGGCATGACCCGCTTCGCCACCTTCTGGGTCGAGGACGGGCAGATCCAGGCGCCGGTCAACACCATGCGTTTCGACGACTCGCTGTTCGATTTTCTCGGCCCGCAACTCGAGGCTCTGACCCGCGAGCCCGAACTGTTGCTGCCCAGCGGTACCTATGGCGCCCGGCAGACGGGTTCGATGGCGTTGCCGGGGGCGTTGCTGTCGCGCTTTACCCTGACCCTGTGAGATTCATCCGAGCATGTGAGCGCGCAGCATGCGCTCCTCTCGCATGATGTGGATGATGAAGACCTTTTCATCGCTATGCCGATAGAAGATTCGGCAGGGAGGCACGACGACCTCGCGATAGACAGCGCCGGGAAGCTCCTCCGGCACCCGCCCGGAGAGGGGGAATTGTTCCAGCCGGGCAACGGCTTCCAGCACTTTGCCGACCAGCGCTCTGGCGGCATCCGGTTTGTCGAGGGCGATGTACTCGGCGAGGTCGTTGAGCTGCTCCAGCGCGGCGCTTGTCCAGACTATTTCAGCCACTTGGCCAGCCGCTCCTTGGCTTGCTCGTGGCTGAACGTGTTGCCCTCGGCGATGGCCCGCTCTCCGCGAGCCAATGCATCCAGAAGGGCGAGGCGCTTCTGCATGAACTGGTAGTCATCGACATCCACCAGGTAAGCCGAAGGCATGCCATGCTCGGTGATCAGTACGGGTTCTTTGGACTCGTGAAGGTCGGCCAGAATCTTGGTGGCCTGTCGCTTCAGGTTGGTGACCAACTCGATTTTCATGGACGGTGCCCGTTGCGAAGATGAAAGTGTCACTTTAGTGATACTTTTCGGTCGTTACAATCAACGGGTCACTTTTTCGCCTTGAGCACCACGAACTTCGGGGTGGCCGCCACCTGCTCGACGCCACGGAACAGCCGCGCCAGCTTGGCGTGATAGCCCAGGTGGCGGTTGCCGACGATCCACAGCTCACCGCCGGTCACCAATGCCGCGCGGGCCTGCTGGAACATGCGCCAGGCGAGGAAATCACCGACCACCTGCTGTTGATGGAACGGCGGATTGCACAGCACCAGATCCAGCGAGTCGGCCGGCTGCTCGGCCAGGCCGTCGCCAGCACGAATGGTGACAGGTCGCTCACCCAGCGCCGCCTGCCAGTTTTCCTGCGCCGACTGCACCGCCATGTACGACTCGTCCACCAGGGTCAGCTGTGCCTGCGGGCTGCCCAGGGCATAGGCGATGCCGAGCACGCCGTTGCCGCAGCCCAGATCGGCGACGCGGCGTGCGCCGAGGTGGCGTGGCAGGTGCGGTAGGAAGGCGCGGGTGCCGATATCCAGGCCGTCGCGGCAGAACACGTTGGCGTGGTTGATCAGCTCCAGCGCCGGTTTATCCAGGCGATAGCGGCTCGGGTAGGGCGAGCGTGGCGCGGCCTTGGCCTCAGGCATGGCGCTGAGCAGGCGGGCTTTCTTCACCGCCAGCGAGGCCTGTACCGGGCCGATGTATTGTTCCAGCAGATCACCGGCAGCGCGCGGCAGGTGTTTGATCATCGCCCCGGCGACCACGCGAGCGCCCGGCGCCAGTTGGCCGTGCAGGCGGATCAGTTGTTCTTCCAGCAGCGCCAGGGTCTTGGGCACGCGGATCAGTACCCAGTCGAACGGCCCCTGTGGCGTTTCGCTACTCGGCAAAAAAGTGACTGCGTCGCCACTCAGGCCATTGCTGGCGAGGTTTTTCTGCAGGGCGAGAAAGCCCAGGTGCGAATCGCTGCTGCTGGTCACCTGGCAGTGCCCGGCCAGTGAGCAGGCGAGGGCGCCAAAGCTGTCGTTGAGCAGCAGCACGCGGCTACCGGCTTCGATGCCGTGCTCGTGCAGGTGCGCGAGCAGGTATTCGTCGGCTGCGTCGAAAGCTTGCAGCGGCTCGTTGGCCTGATGCGGCTGGCGCTGGAGTTCGAGGCTGGCGAAGGGGGTTGTGAAAATAGGCATGGAAACCGTCGGTGTTTGCCGGTCGCACAATAGGCGACACTGACAGCAGATTCGGACAAGGGGGGAGATTATGACCGTCAGTGACAACAAGTTCACCCGTCAGACGCTGCTCGAGGTTCACAGCCTGACGCCGAGCCTGTTTACCCTGCGTACCACGCGGGATGCGGGCTTTCGCTTTCGCGCCGGGCAGTTCGTACGTCTCGGTGTCGAGAAAGTCGATGGTTCAGTGGTCTGGCGTGCCTATTCGCTGGTGTCCGCGCCGCATGACGAGTTTCTCGAGTTCTTCTCCATCGTGGTGCCGGGCGGTGAATTTACCCGCGAGCTGAGCCGCCTGCGGGTTGGCGACAGCCTGCTGGTGGAGAAGCAGGCCACCGGCTACCTGACCCTGGATCGCTTCGTCGATGGCCGCGATCTGTGGCTGTTGGGCAGCGGCACCGGCATCGCGCCGTTTTTGTCGATCCTGCAGGACTTCGAGGTGTGGCAGCGCTTCGCGCGCATCGTGCTGGTGTACAGCGCGCGCACCAGCGCCGAGCTGGCCTATCAGCCGCTGATCAGAAGCTTCGCTGAACTGGAGCATTTGGCCGAGTTCGCGCACAAGCTCACCTATTTGCCGGTGGTTACCCGTGAACAGGCGCCGGGCTGCCTGCATGCGCGGATCACCGACCTGCTCGACAGCGGCGAGCTGGAGCGCGCTGCCGGGCTGGAATTGACGCCCGAGCATTCGCGGGTGATGATCTGCGGCAACCCGCAGATGATCGAAGACATTCGCCAGCGTCTGAAAGCGCGCGGCCTCAACCTGAGCCTGACCCGCAGACCGGGTCAGGTGGCGGTGGAGAACTACTGGTGATCAGTCCTCGCGGATGGCCTTGATGCGGTGCTCCCAGCGGCGCTTGGCGAAGCGGCGCATATTGGGAATGTCATCGGTCTCATCGAGGATCGGCTTGCCGATGATGGTTTCCATGATGTCTTCCAGGGTCACCAGGCCGCGCCAGCTGCCGAATTCGTCGTACACCAGGCACATGTGCTGACGTTCCTGCATCATCAGGGTCATCAGGTTCTCCACGTTCATGCTTTCCGGCACGACCTTGAGCGGCTTCATGATGCGGGTGATTGGCTCGGCATCGTTCTCGGCGGCCAGGGCGTCGTAGCGAAACACCACGCCCAGCGGGGATTCGTCTTCGCCAATGACCGGGTAGCGGGAGAACTGGCTTTCCCGGGCACGTGCCTTGAATGCGGCAATCGACTCATCCGGTGCGGCCGACTCGCAGACAATGCGCGGCGTCATGATGTCGCGTAGGCGAATCTCGTGCAGGTCGAGGATGTTGCTGATCACTCGATGTTCGTCTTCGTCGAGCTTGCCCACTTCACGGCCGAGCAGGGTCAGTGCCTTGATTTCCTGGCGAATATCATGTTCCGGCTCCTTGCCGCCGAACAGGCGCATGATCAGGTCTGAAAGCACGATGAACGGCTTGAGCAGCAGGATCATTGCCCGCAGCATGCCCGGCAGAACGGGCGCCAGGGCGCGCCAGTAACGTGCACCGATGGTCTTCGGCAGAATTTCCGAAAGCACCAGGATCAGCAGGGTCATGACCGCCGAGGCGATACCCAGGTAACCGTCACCGAAGACGATTGCCACCTGCGCACCGACACCAGTCGCACCAACGGTATGTGCCACGGTATTGAGGGTCAGGATGGCCGCCAGCGGCTGGTCGATCTTGTCTTTGAGCTCTTTCAGCCTTTCGTACAGCTGCGGTTTGTCGGCCTTCTGCTGTGCGATGTAACTAGGCGTGAGGGAAAGCAGGGCGGCTTCGAGGATGGAGCAGATGAACGAAACCAGGATGGAGAGGACAGCGAACGCTATCAGGAGTGTCATGTAGATGGGCTAGTGACGAACGGCCGATAAAATTAACGCAAAAGGACAGGTGATATTGCAGCAAGGCTGCAACATTTTGTTTCAGAGGGCTGCGCAGGTACGCAAGGGCTTGTAACTCCTTGCGCTGCAGCATTCGGCGCAGCTTCGACTAGGCTAGGGTCTGTTGCCGTTTCGCGCAGCAACGCGGCTCGCGTCGAAACGGCAACAGACCCTAAGGAAACCCTTTCCGGAGAATCCTCCATGCCGCTCGAACATCATCCGCTTAGTCGAGAGTTTCCGCAGCAGCACGATGCCTTGCGCACGTTGCTGCACAGCGACCCGCACTTTCCACGTTTGGCCAGTGACTATGAAGCACTGGACAGGCGTATCTACGCCATCGAGGCGGGGCGTGAGGCTGCGGATGATCTGATCCTGCAGGGCCTGAAGTTGCAGCGGGTGGCGCTCAAGGACGAGATCGCCGAACTGTTGCGCAAGGCGGGCAGTGCTTGATCCTGATCAAGTGAGCGGGGTGTCTGTGACGCTAGGCTGGAGCCATCTTTCCTGTCAGAGGCTCCACCATGCACGTCGACCATCATCCGCTGGTTCATGATTTCCCCGAACTGCGCAACGAACTGCAGCGCCTGCGCCAGAGCGATGAACAGTTCTCGCGCCTGGCCGAAGAATACGAAGCACTGGACAAGCGCATCTGCCGTATCGAGGACGGTATCGAGTTGCTCGATGACGTCGCCCTCAGCGCGTTGAAACTCAACCGTGTGGCAATGAAGGACGAGCTGGCGCGCCAGCTCAAACGCGCTGCGGGGCAGTGCTGCGGTTGTGGCAATGGCTGCAAGGGCTGAGTCGTAGAAGCCGGTTTGCCGGCGTGTTGGTGAAAGGCTGATCGCCCGCAAGTGGGCCCCTGCGATCAGACGTTTTCAATGTACGGGCGGGTTGATCAGATAAGTGAGCAGCCCGTCCGCCTAATGCCAGTCAGTTAAGCCGTTGCACTCGATCTTTGTAGGAGCCGGCTTGCCGGCGATCCGCCATAAAAAGCATCGCCAGCAAGCTGGCTCCTACGAAAAACGCCCCTCTACTGCAAGTAGGAGGGGGTGGTGACGAACTTATCTGATCAGCATTAGCCCGTCCGCCTCTTCTTCCGTCCACACTTCGCGCGCCGGTCTGGGCCATTCGCTCAACAGCTGCTGCCAGAACGCGCAGGCCAACTCATCCTGGTGGTAGAAACGCAGCAGCCAGGGGCTGCCGTCGCCCATTACCTGCTGCACCAGCGCACGACCGATGCCGTGGCGGCGGTACTTTTTCAGGATGAACAGGTCAGCGAATTCCGGCGCATCGATACCCGGCAGGTCGCTGCGCTCGATCAGCAGAAAGCCGGCGATGAAACCATCGGCGAGGATCAGCTGCGCACTCCAGCCCGGCTCCTGCCAGTAGCGTTGCAGGTGTGGTTGGTGGATGTAGAAGCGTCCGTCCGTCTCCACATCCTCCTGCTCCCAGTCGGAACTCTCGTAGGCGTAGAACTGGTAGAGGTTGGCCAGCAGCGGCAGCTGTTCGGCGCTGGTGGGTAGCAGTTGGATCTGCATATGAGCATTCCGGGCAGAGTGGTGTGGTCTGTAAATTTATCCAGTTGTTCGGTATCGTTCCAGCCTTCGTTCAGCGGCAGGATTGATCGCAATGGCCAAGGCAAAACGCATGTATGGCTGCACCGAGTGCGGCGCCACCTTTCCCAAATGGGCAGGGCAGTGTGGTGAGTGCGGCGCCTGGAATACCTTGGTCGAAACCGTGGTCGAGGGCGCCACGCCCAGCGGGCGCACTGGTTGGGCCGGCGACAAGGCCAATATCAAGACCCTGGCTGAGGTCAGTGTCGAGGAAATTCCGCGCTTTTCCACCGCATCCGGCGAGCTGGATCGGGTGCTCGGTGGCGGCCTGGTGGATGGCTCGGTGGTGCTGATCGGTGGCGACCCTGGCATCGGCAAGTCGACCATCCTGCTGCAGACCCTGTGCAATATCGCCACGCGTTTTCCCGCCCTCTACGTCACTGGTGAGGAGTCGCAGCAGCAGGTGGCCATGCGTGCGCGCCGCCTGGATCTGCCGCAGGACAAGCTCAAGGTGATGACCGAAACCTGCATCGAGTCGATCATCGCCACCGTGCGCCAGGAAAAGCCCAAGGTCATGGTCATCGACTCGATCCAGACCATTTTCACCGAGCAACTGCAGTCTGCCCCCGGCGGCGTCGCTCAGGTGCGCGAGAGTGCGGCGCTGCTGGTGCGCTTCGCCAAACAGAGCGGCACGGCGATCTTTCTCGTCGGTCACGTGACCAAGGAAGGCGCGCTGGCTGGCCCGCGCGTGCTGGAGCACATGGTCGACACCGTGTTGTATTTCGAGGGCGAGTCAGACGGTCGTCTGCGCCTGCTGAGGGCGGTGAAGAACCGTTTCGGCGCGGTCAACGAACTGGGTGTGTTCGGCATGACCGACAAGGGCCTGAAGGAAGTTTCCAACCCCTCGGCGATCTTCCTCACCCGTGCTCAGGAAGCCGTGCCCGGCAGTGTGGTGATGGCCACCTGGGAAGGCTCGCGGCCGATGCTGGTGGAGGTGCAGGCCCTGGTCGACACCAGCCACCTGGGCAACCCGCGCCGCGTCACGTTGGGCCTGGATCAGAACCGCCTGGCCATGCTTCTGGCGGTGCTGCACCGCCACGGCGGCATCCCGACCTATGACCAGGACGTATTTCTCAACGTGGTCGGCGGGGTCAAGGTGCTGGAAACGGCGTCCGACCTGGCACTGATGGCGGCGGTGATCTCCAGCCTGCGCAACCGGCCGTTGCAGCATGACTTGCTGGTGTTCGGCGAGATCGGCCTGTCCGGCGAGATCCGTCCGGTGCCGAGTGGTCAGGAGCGTCTGAAAGAGGCGGCCAAGCACGGTTTCAAACGCGCCATCGTGCCCAAGGGCAATGCGCCCAAGGAAGCACCGCCGGGTTTGCAGATAGTAGCCGTCACGCGCCTGGAACAGGCGCTGGATGCGCTTTTCGAGTAACTAAAGTCGCGGCTAAAACCCTTCCTGCTGTACCTGCACATGTACCAACTGTAGGAGCCCGCTTGCGGGCGATCATCGATAAAAGCATCGCCGGCAAGCCGGCTCCTACAGATCCATCGGGCTACGTCTCTGTATCGGCTGCGGCGTTCTGCCGCGAGTGGGGCGGGTCGAAAATTGACCGAGGTCAATAAGTAGCAGGCTATCGACGCGCAGCATGAAGGCGTATCCACTGAAGGAGACGCCATCATGTTTCTGTTCTTCGATTTCTTTTCCCGGGCTTTCAACTTCGACGCCAAGGCCATTGAGTCGCGCGATGCGCGTCGTCAGGCGCAGCGTATTCAGGCGCGTCGCCAACGTCGTGAACAGGCAGAGGCTGCCTGCTTGCGCCACTGACTGCTAGGCTCTGTACGAAAAGTGCCTGCGCTCGGTGATGCTTCGTTAAAAACCGGTTCGGAATGCTCATTTACCACTCGTAAACTGCGCTTCCTCACCGGTTTTTGCCTCGCCTGACCTTCGCTCGACGACTTTTCGTATAGAACCTAGTCGTCTTCGCCCAATGCCGCCAGTTCACGTTCCAGCAGTTGCTCATCACCAAGATTGAGCTCGATCAGGCGGCGCAGGTGGCTGATCGATTCCAGGTCGATATGCCGACAGACGAAGCCGAGCGACTGCGGCTGGGTGCGCGTCAGTACCACTTCCATCTTCACCTTGGCTTCGTCCCCCAGTTCGATAAGGGCTTCGAAGGGCTGGTTCGGGTCCCCGTTCCAGTCACGTGGGGTCTTGACCAGCAGGCCCTTGAGTGAAATATCGTGCAGAGCTGCCGACCATTGCCGCTCACCTTGAGCAATCACGGTGGGGGCGTCGAAGGCGATGCGCTGAAAGCGCCGACGCTCGTTGGCTGATTCACTCATGCCCATACTCCTGAAGGATTTACATCACTATAGCCAAGGCTGGCGGCCTCGTGCTTCGTCCCTGTACCGCCGGACGCCGCTGAGGTACATAAGTTTGACAGGTGGCCAAGTCTCGCCAAAGCTCCTTGTGTAGTTTTTATTACTCGATATTGCGGAGCGACACATATGAGCAAGCGACTGCTGGGCAAAGGTTTGGTCTTCGGCCTGTTGAGCATGGCCAGTGTTGGTGCGTATGCCGACGCTGCAGGTGGCAATGGCTGCGGTTGGGGCAACATGCTGTTCGAAGGGCAGCGTGGCATGGCGCCGCACTTCCTGGCCACCACCACCAATGGCACTTCGGGTAATGCCACTTTCGGTATGACTTCCGGTACCAACGGTTGCGACACCAGTGGCGCGCTGGGCTACAACGGCCGCTCCATGCTGGCGATGAACGGCATGCTCGACTCCATCGCTGAAGACATGGCGATGGGCCAGGGCGAAGCGCTGGACGCCTACGCCACCTTGCTGGGTGTGGAGGCTCAGGATCGTGCGCATTTCGCCAAGGTCACCCACGACAACTTCGGCAGCATTTTCAGTAAAGCCGACGCCACCAGTGAGCAGGTGCTGGCAGCCACGCTCGAGGTGATGAGCCGTGACGCGCAGCTGGCGCGCTATGTGAAACAGCCGGCGTAGGCGGTAAAGCCCGCTTCGTTGTCGGTGCGCATGGCGCACCCTACGGCCCGCGGAGTTCAGTAGGGTGCGCCCTGCGCACCGGCTGTATCCCGTGCACGAGAGGGAAATCTAGAAGGCAAAAAGAAGCCCGCCAATTTGGCGGGCTTCTTCGTTTCAGACGCGGCCTCAGTTGCCGTAGACCGGGAACTTGGCGCACAGGGCCTTGACCTGCTCGCGCACGCGGCCTTCGACTTCATCGTTGCCGATATTGGCCAGTACTTCGCAGATCCAGCTTGCCAGTTGACGGCATTCGTCTTCCTTGAAGCCGCGAGTGGTGACGGCCGGGGTGCCGATACGCAGGCCGGAGGTGACGAACGGCGAACGCGGGTCGTTCGGTACGCTGTTCTTGTTCACGGTGATGAAGGCGCGACCCAGAGCGGCGTCGGCATCCTTACCGGTGATGTCCTGCTTGATCAGGCTCAGCAGGAACAGGTGGTTCTCGGTACCGCCGGAGACCACGTCGTAGCCGTTGTCGATGAACACCTGGGCCATGGTCTGGGCGTTCTTGATCACCTGAGCCTGGTAGGCCTTGAACTCAGGCTGCAGCGCTTCCTTGAAGCACACGGCCTTGGCGGCGATGACGTGCTCCAGCGGGCCGCCCTGGCCGCCCGGGAATACCGCGGAGTTGAACTTCTTCTCCAGCTCCTCGTTCTTGCGCGCCAGGATCAGGCCGCCGCGCGGGCCGCGCAGGGTCTTGTGAGTGGTGGTGGTGACCACGTCGGCGAACGGCACCGGGTTCGGGTACAGGCCGGCAGCGACCAGACCCGCCACGTGAGCCATGTCAACGAACAGGTAGGCACCGACCTTGTCGGCGATGGCGCGGAAGCGTGGGAAGTCCAGCACCTGCGAGTAAGCGCTGAAGCCGGCGATGATCATCTTCGGCTTGTGTTCGATGGCCAGGCGCTCGACTTCGTCGTAGTCGATCAGGCCCTGGTCGTTGATGCCGTACTGCACGGCGTTGTAGATCTTGCCGGAGAAGCTGACGCTGGCGCCGTGGGTCAGGTGGCCGCCGTGGGCCAGGCTCATGCCCAGCACGGTGTCACCGGCGTTGAGCAGGGCCATGTAGACGGCGCTGTTGGCCTGGCTGCCGGAGTGCGGCTGGACGTTGGCGTAGTCGGCGCCGAACAGCTCCTTGGCGCGGTCGATGGCGAGTTGCTCGACCACGTCGACGTACTCGCAACCACCGTAGTAACGCTTGCCCGGATAACCTTCTGCGTACTTGTTGGTCAGCACGCTGCCCTGGGCTTCCATCACCGCCGGGCTGGTGTAGTTTTCCGAGGCGATCAGCTCGATGTGCTCTTCCTGGCGCTGAGCTTCCTGCTCCATCGCGGCAAAGAGTTCGGCGTCATAACGAGCGAGGTTCAAATCACGGCTGAACATAGCAATCCCCTGAAAACCAGTTGGGCGGAAGAAATAGGCGGCGGATTCTACCGCAAAGGTCGCATTCAGGCATATGAAGGTCGGTCATGAGCCTGACAAATGGCCTTCATGCTGCTCGTGCGCAAGGGGCGGCCAATCTGCCTTGCGGCGCTAGCTCAGCATGAACAGCGCTGCACCGCTGAACTGGGCCGTGAGCTGGCGTGCAGGCATAGGCCTGCCCAGTAGGTAGCCCTGTACTTCGTCACAGCCGTGTTCACGCAGGAAGTCCAGCTGCGCATGGCTTTCCACGCCTTCGGCGATCACCATCATGTTCAGGCTGTGTGCCATGGCGATGATGGCGCGGGCGATCTGCGCATCCTGTTCGCCGTCCGGCAGACCGTCGACGAAGCTGCGGTCGATCTTCAAGACGTCGATGGGGAACTGCTTGAGGTAATTCAGCGACGAGTAACCGGTGCCGAAATCATCCACGGCAATGCACAGGCCCAGGTGCTTGAGTTCGCTGAGGGTCTGCATTGCGCTGTCCACGTCGCGCATCAGGATGCTTTCGGTCAGCTCCACTTCCAGGCAGGCCGGAGGCACCTCGGTTCTGGTCAGAATGGCGGCGATGCGCGTCGTCAGATCGCCTTCGGCGAACTGCCGGGCCGACAGGTTGACCGAGATCTTGGGGATGCGGATCTTTTCCTCATGCCAGGCCTTGAGCTGCCGGCAGGCTTCCTCCAGTACCCACTCACCGACCTGCACCACCAGGCCGAGCTCCTCCAGCACCGGGATGAATTCATCCGGCGGTACCAGGCCGCGTGTCGGGTGACTCCAGCGCAGCAGTGCCTCGACGCCGGTCAGGCGGCGGCCGTCGCCGGAAAATTGCGGCTGGTAGTACAGCACGAACTGGCCCTGCTCCTGGGCGTGGCGCAGGTCGCTTTCCAGTTCCAGGCGTTCCAGGGCGCTGGCGTTCATGTCGGCCTGGTAGAACTGGAAGTTGTTCTTGCCGCGTTCCTTGGCGTGATACATCGCAGTGTCGGCGTTCTTCATCAATTGGCTCAGCTCATTACCGTCCTGCGGGGCGAGGGCGATACCGATACTGGCGGTGACGAAGAATTCGCGGCCTTCGAGGACGAAAGGGCGCGCCAGGCTGGAGAGAATCTGCTCGGCGACATGAATGGCGCGATTCAATGCGCCCTCGCGGGTGGCGCGCGGCTGCAGCAGCAGGGTGAATTCGTCGCCGCCCATGCGCGCCACGGTGTCGTCGCCGTCGACGCAGGCCGACAGGCGCACGGCTACATCCTTGAGCATGCGGTCGCCGGCGGCGTGGCCGAGCGAATCGTTGATCGGCTTGAAGCGGTCGAGGTCGAGGAACATCAGCACCACCCATTCGTCATGCCGATCCGCATGCTGCAGGGCACTGTGCAGGCGATCCTGGAACAGGGTGCGGTTGGGCAGGTGGGTCAGGGCGTCGTAGTAGGCCAGACGATGGATGCGCTGTTCGCTGGCCTTGCGTTCGCTGATGTCGCTGAAGAAACACACGTAGCTGACCAGGTCGCCTTCCTCGTCATGCACCGCGGTAATGCCGACCCAGGCCGGGAAGTTCTCCCCACCCTTGCGCTTGAGCCACACCTCGCCTTCCCAACTGCCGCGCTGGTTGAGTTGGCCGAGGATGTACTGCAGGTGCGCCGCCTGCTGGCGGTCGGCGGTGAGCATGCCGGGAAGCTGGTCGAGCACCTGGCCGGCGGAATAACCACTGACGCGGCTGAAGGCCTTGTTGACCTGAACGATGTAACCGGCCGGGTCGGTCACCAGAATCGCTGCGGTGGAGTGCTCGAATACCGTGGCGGCCATGCGCAGGTCTTTTTCCGCGCGGCGTTGCTGGCTGATGTCGCGGCCAACGCCGAGGATGCCTCCGAAGCGACCGTTCTCGTCCCACATCAGCACCAGGCGCAGCTCCACCGGGATCTTGTGGCCGTCGG
Source organism: Ectopseudomonas oleovorans (assembly GCF_029845265.1). Taxonomy (NCBI): domain Bacteria; kingdom Pseudomonadati; phylum Pseudomonadota; class Gammaproteobacteria; order Pseudomonadales; family Pseudomonadaceae; genus Ectopseudomonas; species Ectopseudomonas oleovorans. Next base: position 19,978 of record NZ_JAOCLK010000005.1, on the reverse strand, counting down.
CGCGCAGGCAGTCGAAGACGAAGAGCTGATCCGGCAGCTCCTCGCGCAGACGCTCGAGGCGGTCACGCTCGCCGAGCGAATCGCGAATCCGCTCGAGCAGCTGGTAGAGGCTGGCGAGCTGCTGCGGGTTGGCCGCCAGGCCTTGCAGGCCGTTGGTTGTCACCCATTCGGCGTCGTAACCGAGCATGGCTTCCACCGACGGGCTGACGTAGTTCAGGTTCAGGCTGTCGTCGGTGGAGACGATCACGTCGCTGATGCTTTCCGCCAGCAGACGGTAGCGTTGCTCGCTGTCACGCAGCGATTGGTTGCGCTCGATCTGCTCGGTAATGTCCTTGGCCAAGCCGATCAGGCGGCTGACGCGACCGCGCTCATCACGCGCCAGAGCCTGCTCACGGATGCTGAACCAGTGCCATTGGCCATTGCGGTGACGCCAGCGCAGCACCGATTCGAGCAGCAGGCCGTTGCCGACCACTTTCTGCAGGTTGCGAATGCGCCAGTAGTATTCGCTGTCGTCCGGGTGCAGTACCTGCTCCCAGAAGTCTCCGGCCATCGCCTTGAGCTCGCTGACGCTATAGCCCAGCTGCAATCCGAGGCTGTGGTTGCTGAACAGCACTTGCCGGTTCTGCATGTCATGTACATAGAGCAGGTCAGGAACCGAGCGCACCACCTCGGACCAGAAACGCTCACGCTCGATCAGCGACAGCTCGATACGCTTGCGGCTGGTGATATCGCTGATGCTAAGGGTGACGGCCTGATAATCCTGAATCATTTCCGGCAGACGCAGTACCAGCCATACATGACGCTGCAGGCCCTGTGCGGTGACCAGCTGGGTTTCCAGCTCCACCAGATTGGGGCCTTCGAGCACGGCCACGGCCAGGCGATAACGCAGATCGTCGTGCTGTATCGGGCCGTTGTCGATCAGTTGCTGCCAGGCCTGCTCGGTGCTCTTCACCCCGAGCAGGTTGAGCGCCACCTGGTTGGCTTCGGTAATGCGTAGTTGCTCGACCAACAGTTGCTGATGCTCGGCATCGGCCTGCAACCAGCGCTGCAGACCCGCCGCATCGCGCAACTTGTGCTGCAGCAACAGGCAGCGCAGGCCGGAGAGGTCGAGCACGCACAGGGCCACGCCGGTGCCCTCGAAGATATCCTGATAGCGCCTGCGGGTTTCCTGCAGCACGCGCATGGCCTGCTGCTCGTCGGTCACGTCACGCAGCACCCAGACGTAACCGGCATGACGCCCGACTTCGCTGATATCGCTACGGGTCACGGCGAACAGTCGCTCGCGCCCCTCGCTTTCGACTCTGATCAGCTCCGGTCCCAGATCGCTGCTCAGTTGTGGACTGTTGAGCAGCAGCGGGTCGAGATCGGGCAGCAGATCAAGCAGATGGAGTTCCCCGGCCACGTTGCTGGGAACCCCGAACAGCGCTTCGGCCTGCGGGTTCAGGTAGCGCACCTTGCCATCGGCCTGGGTCACCAGAATGCGTTCTTCGACGGCACCGAGCGCGCTGGCGGCCTGGCGCAGCGAGCGGCGTGTTTCGGTATTCAGGCGCTGCAGGCTGCGCTGCTCGCGTTGCAGGCCGTACAGGGCCAGCAGGGTCAGCAGGCTGCACAGCGCGAACAGCAGGAACTTGCCGGCCAGGGTCGGCATCAGCTCGTTGCCGGCGCGTTCTGCATCGAACAGGGCGCGCAGTTGCCAGTCGCTGCCGGGCAGGGCGATCAGTTCCAGGCTTTGTGCCTGTTCTGCCGCAGTAACCGGCGCGATGATGCCGCCAGCCTGTTGCAGGTCATCGGCACGTGCTATCACGCGGTGACTGAGCAGATCTTCGAGCAACCAGTCATGCTCGCTCTGGTGCTGCTCGCGCAGCCAGCCACGCAACGCACTGGTGCGCATGCGCAATACTCGGTGACTGTCGTCAGGCTGACGCAGCAGCAGGTAGAGCGCGCCGCCGTCCAGTGCGCTGAAGGCGAAGTGATAGGGCGCCGCGCCGCTGCGTTGCTGCTGGTTGCGAATGAAGCTGAGGTCGCGCGACTCGCTGGCGCTGTCGGCCAGCAACTGCCCGTCGGCATCGAGCCAGGCCACGCTGTTGACGGTCGGGAAGATGCTGCGCAATGCCGTGACCAATTCGCTGCCGTCGCCAGCGCGCGCAGGGCTGCTTTGCAGCATCGCCTGGCCCGCCTGTGCCTTGAGGCGCATGTTCAGACTCAGGTGCTTGGCCAGTTGGGCGCTGTAACCCTGGCTCAGTTGCTTCTGACTATCGAGCAACTGGCGGTATTCCTGGGTCAGCTGCCAGGCCAGCAATCCCAGCATCGCCAGCACCAGCACCACCAGTGCACGGCGCAATGCTGCGCGCGACTCGCCCGGGGAGGAGGAAGGCAGGGATGAGGGAATCGACACGTTCTGTGAACCTGCAGCCAGTGCTGGGCTATTTTAAGCGTTGAGACGCGCGGGCATGCCTGCGCTCGCGCGAGCCGGTTAGAATGCCTGCAAACGTGGCCAAGTGCCAGCTGCGCCGACGAACGTAGGTTTGCCCTGTCACGCACATTCCGGTAGTTTTGCGCCGCGCGCGTGAACTGTCCGCGCGGTACTTGGCGTTCGCCACCGCAGGGGCTAAGGTCTCTGCACATTGCGTACACGTAAGTGGTGTGAAAACTGATGGCTAGCGCACGTTAACGACCCTGGCTTTTCGGTAGGAGCGGCTTCAGCCGCGAATTTCGCGGATAAATCCGCTCCTACAGGGTGTACAACAGCTAACGCGAACATAGCCCCTCAACGCATTCATCATGTTTTCACGCGACCTGCATGGCGCGCCGTTTCCAGCTCCCAATTCTCACCAGTCAGGTTCTCCATGGCTCAGTACGTCTACAGCATGCATCGGGTCAGCAAGGTTGTCCCGCCGAAGCGTGAAATTCTCAAGGACATCTCCCTGTCATTCTTCCCAGGCGCCAAGATCGGCGTGTTGGGCCTCAACGGTGCCGGTAAGTCCACGCTGCTGCGCATCATGGCCGGCGTCGACACCGAGATCGACGGCGAGGCCCGTCCGATGCCGGGGATCAAGGTCGGCTACCTGCCACAGGAGCCGCAGCTCGACCCGAGCAAGACCGTGCGTGACATCGTCGAAGAGGCCGTAGGCGAGATCAAGCAGGCCCAGGCGCGCCTCGACGAAGTCTACGCCGCTTACGCCGAGCCGGATGCCGATTTCGACGCGCTGGCCGCCGAGCAGGCCAAGCTCGAAGCCATCCTGCAGGCCTCCGACGGCCACAACCTCGAGCGCCAGCTGGAAGTCGCCGCCGACGCCCTGCGTCTGCCGGCCTGGGACGCCAAGATCGAGCACCTGTCCGGTGGTGAGAAACGCCGCGTGGCGCTATGCCGCCTGCTGTTGTCGGCCCCCGACATGCTGTTGCTGGACGAGCCGACCAACCACCTGGACGCCGACTCGGTGGCCTGGCTGGAGCGCTTCCTGCACGACTTCCCCGGCACCGTGGTGGCCATCACCCACGACCGTTACTTCCTCGACAATGTCGCCGGCTGGATTCTCGAACTCGACCGCGGCCACGGTATCCCCTACGAGGGCAACTACTCCGGCTGGCTGGAGTCGAAGGCCAACCGTCTGGCTCAGGAAGCCAAGGCCGAGGCATCGCACGCCAAGGCGATGAAGGCCGAACTGGAGTGGGTACGCCAGGGTGCCAAGGCACGCCAGTCCAAGTCCAAGGCGCGCCTGCAGCGCTTCGAGGAGATGCAGTCGCAGGAATTCCAGAAGCGCAGCGAGACCAACGAGATCTACATCCCGGCTGGCCCGCGTCTGGGCGACAAGGTCATCGATTTCCACAACGTATCGAAGTCCTTCGGCGACCGCGTGCTGATCGACGACCTGTCCTTCAGCATCCCCAAAGGCGCCATTGTCGGCGTGATCGGTGGTAACGGCGCCGGTAAGTCGACCCTGTTGCGCATGATCACCGGCAAGGAGCAGCCGGACTCCGGCACCATCGAGATCGGTGAAACCGTACAGATCGCCAGCGTCGAGCAGAGCCGCGAGATGCTCGACGGCAACAAGACCGTGTGGGAGCAGATTTCCGACGGCTTCGACATGATCAAGGTCGGCAACTACGAGGTGCCGTCGCGCGGTTACGTCGGCCGCTTCAACTTCAAGGGCGCCGACCAGCAGAAGTTCGTCAAGGACCTCTCCGGTGGTGAGCGTGGTCGCCTGCACATGGCGCTGACCTTGAAGCAGGGCGGCAACGTGCTGCTGCTCGACGAACCGTCCAACGACCTCGACGTGGAAACCCTGCGCGCGCTGGAAGAGGCGCTGCTGGACTTTCCGGGCGCCGCCGTGGTGATTTCCCACGATCGCTGGTTCCTCGACCGTATCGCCACGCACATCCTCTCCTATGAGGACGACGGCAAGGTCAACTTCTTCGAAGGCAACTACACCGAGTTCGAAGCCGACCGCAAGAAACGCCTGGGCGATGCCGCCGCGCAGCCGCACCGTGTACGTTACAAGAAGCTGGCGTAGGGTGGGTTAGCGGCGCCAGGCACGTAATTGGCTGGTTGCACGAGCAGAGTGCGCCGCGTAACCCACCATGCGATATCCCGGTGTTACGCCGGGATGAAAAAACGGAGCCTGCGGGCTAATGCCAGTCAGTTAAGCCGTTGCACTCGATTTTTGTAGGAGCCGGCTTGCTGGCGATCCGCCATAAAAAGCATCGCCAGCAAGCTGGCTCCTACGAAAAGCGCCCCCTCTACTGCAAGTAGGAGGGGGTGGTGACGAACTTATCTGATCAGCATTAGCCTGCGGGCTCCGTTTTTCGTTGCGGGTGCAGGCCATCTGTAGGAGCGGCGCCCCGCCGCGAACCGGGGGGACACGAAAAGCTTCGCCCTGGGGCGGAACGCCTATCCGTTCGGCGTGTGTGTCGCTCGAAAGAGCACTACCTATCTGTAGGCGCCGCGCCTAGCGGCGAATCGATCACGCGTTCAGCACAAATCCACAAGCTTCGCCCCGGGGCGGGGCTCCCACGCAAGACCGCCTTATAGTGCTTATCTGATTGGCATCAGCTTTTTCGTTGGTGTAGGTTTGGTGCCCTCAAAGCCTGGCCAGCAGGCTCTCCAGAGCCTTGGCCTGATCCTCGGCCAGATCGATGATATGAAAGCCGGCCCAGCAATGCTGGCCGTCGGCGCCGGGGCGGCTCCACAGGCAATCGGCGCCCAGGCGCACTTCCTGTACCGCATCGCTACCTGAGGTGCACACCAGGCGGCATTCCAGCACCGCGTCGGCGGTGTGGGGGGTGCCGCTGAACAGCATGAAACCATCGGCAGACAGGTCGACTATCCGGCCCAGGCGCTGGCCGCTGTTGAGGTCGAAGACCTCCAGCTGCATTTCGATGCCATGGCGGCTGTGTTGACGACGCTCTTCCATGGAAATTCCTCAGCGGGGTTCGGCCGTGCGCCCGGTGAAACGCTGCAGCACACGGTAAATGGCAGTCAGCGCGCGATCCACCAGGGGCGCCGCGCGTTCGGGTGTCACGATGCGGGCCAGGCCCTTTTCCATCTCGCTGGCCAGCAGGGTCAGCGGCTTGATCGCCACGCGCTGGCCACTGTGGTCGACGAACATGTAGTTGTGCGTGGTCGGGCTGAACCAGGAAAGCTTGAGCGCGCGGCTCTTGCCGCCCTCGACGAACTCGAACCAGGTGCCGAACTCGACGCTGGCCAACTCCTTGGCCAGGGCTTGTGCGCGTGCCGAGAGCTTGCTGCGCAAAGGTGCCTGGCGAGCCAGATCGGCATCTTCTCCAAGCATGGCGCCCAGGGGACTTTCTGGCAGGGTAGGTTTGAGCTGGGCGGCCAACTGTGGTTGTTTGGCTTGCACCGCATGCTGGCAGGCCACCAGGTCCTGCAGCAGGCGACGGATGCCGTCCTCATGGTAGCCGCCGAGCAATTCCAGGCCCTTGCGCAGGTCGCTGAGCATCGGTACGCGCTGTTCCTGCAACTGCAGCACCTCGGCCTCGCCCAGCGGTGTGCCGCTCCAGGCCAGCTGTTCGGCCACTTCACAGGAGCGCTTCCACTCCGTGCTCTGTTCGCCATGGCGCAGCAGGACGAACACCAGGACGTCGGCCCAGGTCAGTTCGAGGAAGTTGCGGATGATGGTTGGTAGGTCGCGCTTTCCGACGCATCGCTGAACCACCTCAAGCGCCTGCTCGCGAGCCCCCAGTAGACGATCACGCCCCTTGGCCGCCTCGACCGCGCGGCGTTCGCGCAGTTCGACCTTGTGGCGTAGGGTCTCGACATACTCGTTGAACTCCTCGATCAGGCTGTCGAACAGTCCCAGATCACCGCTGAAACCGTGAATCACCCGTTCGACTACCCACTGCATCTTGGCCAGCAGCCCGCGTTCGTCACCTTCGCTGCCGTAAAGCACGCCAGCCTGGGCCATGGTATTGAGCAGGCGTCGTGCCGGATGATGGTGCTGGGTGAACAGTGCCTTGTCCTGCAGGGCGATTTTCAGATAGGGCGTATGCAGGTGCGAGAGTGCGGTCTTGCAGGCGTCCGGCAGGTTCTCGTCATCGAGGATGAAGTCGAACAGCATGCCAACCAGGTCGATCACGTCGGCTTCCTGATCGGACACCTTGCTGTCGCCCGGCAGGCTGCTGTGCGATTCCAGTTGCTGCTGCAGGTCGGCCTTGAGGCCTTCAACGGCTTGCGGTTGATGCAGGCGCTGGGTCAGTTCGTGGGCTGACTGCTGTTGCATGCGGTTGAGCGCAGCGAGTAACTCGCTGGCGCTGTAGGTGCGGCTGGCCTCGCGCGGTGAGAAGCTGACGATGCTCCGTGTGCCGCCCAGCAGCGGAGCGTCCGGGTGGCTCTGGCGGTGCTCGCCGAGCAGGCTGGACAAGCCGCTGAACAGCGCGCCCGGATCACTCGGCGGCGGTGCGCTGAGATCCAGATCGAACAGCGCCGGTTCTACGGGCGCTGGCGTCGTGCCCGGTCTGCCCGCTGCTTGTTGGGGCGTCGGGGCTTCTGGCGCAGGCGCATCGGGGCGGCTGACGCTTTGATTGATCTGTGCGCTGTACTTGAGGTTGGGCAGCACGCCGGCATCGATCAGGCGCTGGTTGAGTGCGCCATAGAGTGAATCGAGGCTCTGCATCACATGGCGATCGAAGAGCATGTAGAGGATGGTCTTGATCTGCAGTGGGAAGGGGCAGGGCGCCAGCGCATCGCGAAACGCCTGGGCAATGGCCTGTGGGCCGAAGGGGTTGCTGTCCTCGCCGAGCTTCTGGCCGTTGTTGAGCAGCGCCAGGCGCTGCTCCAGAGCGAATAGCGGCTGGGTGCAGCGTGCCTTGACCCGGCTGACCATATTGGTGACTTGCAGGGTTTCTTCGTAATCCTCGTTCTGCACCAGGGCCAATTGCTCGGGGGCCACTTCGGCCGGCGTCCGATCCTGCAGCTTGCCGTCGAGGAAATCGGAAAAATTGTTGGCGATGGCCTGGTGGTAGCTGCGCTCGATCTGTGGACGCTGGCGGCGGATCTCGCGCATGTTGTCGAAGAACAACGTCTGCACCTTGTTGTTCTCGGCTTTCTCGGCGCACTCGAACAGGGTGTCATCGACCTGGCCGAATACACCGCTCAGATGCTCCGCCAGTCGATTCATCACCAGTTTGCGGCAGGCTTGTACCAGATCGCTGAAACGCGGCTGTATACCGCGGCTGGCGAGGCTAACCACCTTGGGATGAATGGGGGGCTTGTCCTGGTTGCTCATGGACTGTCCTGGCTGGCGTCTTCGGCTGGCGCGTCCTGCGTCGTGCCACAGTTCGATGAAACATATAGTAGTCCATGGCTTGTCTGCAAAGCATTGTCGTAAAAGCAGTTTGCAGGGGTTGACAGGGAAATTTTGCTACGTAAAATGGCGCGCCTCTGAAGCGGTAAAGCGAAAGCCAAAGCGCAGAAGAGCTGGAAGACCGAAGTTCCGCGATAGCTCAGTCGGTAGAGCAAATGACTGTTAATCATTGGGTCCCTGGTTCGAGTCCAGGTCGCGGAGCCAACTTCCAATCGGGGTATAGCGCAGTCCGGTAGCGCGCTTGCTTTGGGAGCAAGATGTCGGGAGTTCGAATCCCCCTACCCCGACCATTTTCGGGTCGTTAGCTCAGTTGGTAGAGCAGTTGGCTTTTAACCAATTGGTCGTAGGTTCGAATCCTACACGACCCACCACCACAACGACGAAGCCCGCCTAGCGCGGGCTTTTTCGTTTTTGCGTATCGGCTTTGCGCCATGCGCACCACGGGCAACCGGCTGTCTGCAGCGGCAATTCCAAATTCTCCGTGCGGGCGCTTCAGCTCGTAGGGTGGGCTTTAGCCCACCAGCGGTGGTGGACGTGGGCTGAAGCGGATCGCCGCCCGGCCCACCCTACAAGACTGGAATTGCGCTGCGTGCTTGTCTCCCCTCTCCCGCTTGCGGGAGAGGGGCCGGGGGAGAGGGGGATCGGCAGGCCTTGGGTGGCTGATGCGAACAGCCTTTCGTAGGAGCCCCGCCTCGGGGCGAAGCTTTTCCAGCCGCGCCGCCCAGGTTCGCGGCGGGTCGCCGCTCCTACAGTTACCTATTGGGTCGCTTCTAGTGCAGCTTCAGGCGCGGCTCGGTGCTGCGCCCGATACGGTCGCTGAGCATCAGCAGCAGGGTGCGTGGCACGCCATACAGGGCCATCTGGTGCATGCGATACAGCGACACGTAGAACACCCGTGCCAGCCAGCCTTCGAGCATGACGCTGCCGGTCAGGTTGCCCATCAGGTTACCGACCGCGGAGAAGCTCGACAGCGAGATCAGCGAGCCGTAATCGCGATAGCGATATTCCGGCAGCGGCTGGGCGCTGATCTTCAAGCGTAGCGACTTGGCCAGCAGCGATGCCTGCTGATGCGCTGCCTGGGCGCGTGGCGGCACGTTGCGGCCCTCAGTGCCCGGCTGCGGGCAGGCTGCGCAGTCGCCGAAGGCGAATACGTCGTCATCGAGCGTCGTTTGCAGGGTCGGACGAACCTGCAGCTGGTTGATGCGGTTGCTCTCCAGGCCGTCGAGATCCTTGAGAAAACCGGGGGCGCGAATGCCGGCAGCCCAGACTTTCAGGCTGGCCGGGATGAAGTTGCCGTCGGCGGTTTTCAGGCCGTCGGCAGTCACTTCGCTGACAGCCGCACCGGTCAGCACGGTGACGCCGAGCTTCTCCAGGGTCTGATGCACCGGCCGTGCGATGCGCTCGGGCAGAGCAGGCAGCACACGTGGCCCGGCCTCGATCAGGGTGATGCGCATGTCTTCGGGGCGAATGCGGTCTAGGCCATAGGCGACCAACTGCTTGGCCGCGTGGTGCAGTTCTGCTGCCAGCTCGACCCCGGTGGCACCGGCGCCGACGATGGCGATATCGATCTTCGAACCGTATTCGTTCTCGCTGGCATGTGCACGCAGGTAGTGGCTGAGCATGCGCCGGTGGAAGCGCTCGGCCTGCGCGCGGGTGTCGAGGAAAATGCAGTGCTCGGCGGCACCAGGCGTGCCGAAGTCATTGGTGGTGCTGCCAACGGCAATGACCAGGCTGTCGTAGGTGATGCGGCGTTCAGGCATCAGTACCTGGCCATCGTCATCCAGCGTCGGTGCCAGGGTGATGCTCTTGCTGGTACGGTCGAGGCCGGACATGCGCCCGAGCTGGAACTCGAAATGGTTCCACTTGGCCTGGGCCACGTAGTTCAGTTCGTCTTCCGAGGAGTTCAACGAGCCGGCGGCCACTTCGTGCAGCAGGGGCTTCCAGATATGGGTGAGGTTGGCGTCGACCAGAATGATCCGGGCAGCGCCACTCTTGCCCAGTTTTCTACCAAGGCGGGTGGCCAGCTCCAAACCGCCGGCGCCGCCGCCGACAATCACGATGCGATGGGACATGGATATTGCTCACAAGGCTTTGAAAAAGACGGTGTGAGTGCGAGAGGGCGAGCGCAAGGCAGCTCATAGCACCAGTCGACTCAGCAAGCGGCTCAGCAGGCCCAGGCCAATGGTCACGACCACGACCAGCGCCAGCAGACGCCAAACGCGAAACGGCTGACGTTCAACCTGATGCTGCGGTGCGCTCAGGTATTGGTCGACTTTCTGTTGGTCTTCGGGGCTCAGGCGACTGGTCATGGGTGGGCCTCTGCTTGAATGCGGCTATCTTAGCAGGCTGTTGAAAAACTATCTGCGTTGCCACTGCTGCGTTAAAAACAGGCTCAAAATGCTCATTTACAGCTCGTAAAGTCGAGCGCGACTCCGACCGTTTTTCGCCTTTTTTTGCCTTGCATTGGCTGCCTCGGCTCGGGCTTCCTGCTTCGCTCTACCTCCTGCATCCATGCAGTCGTCGCCTACGTTTTTCAACGGCCTGCTAGGCGTGCCCGCCAGCCTTGGCGAGCGTCGTTGTCCTGCGGGTCAGATATCGTTTCGAGGGATTCCGCGCTTACGGCGTCCTCCAGGCGGATGATGCCGCCCTCGATCACACGAGCGGTAATGCCGCCATGGCCGCGCATGGCCTGGAAGGTGCCGCGACCGAGACGTTCCTCCAGGCGGGCGCAGGGTTGGCACCAGCCGGTGGTTTCCAGCAGCGCCTGGCCAATGCGAAAGCGCCGGCCCTTGAGGCTGAACAGATTGATGCCGGCGACCGCGATATTGCGGCGCAGCTCGCTGGGCGGCATGGGCGCATCGCGGCCGAGCAAGGCGGCAACGACGGCCAGGTGTTCCCACTGGATCAGCGTGACCTGCCGCGCATTGCGTGGCCCGGGGCGGCTGTGATCGCCGGTCAGGCCGGCTTCACGCCGTGCTTCCACGGCCTCGACTTCGAGCATCGCCTCGCGCGCCTTGGGGCGCACGCCTATCCAGCGCACCTGGCCGACTTGCGGCACGTCGGCGAGCAATTCCTGCAAGGGGCTCACAGGCCGATACCGATGTCGAACAGCAGGCTGCGCCCGAGGTTCTGCCGTAGAAAATCCGGCGCATCCGGGTGAGCGAACAGCACGCGGGCGAAGCGCGGGCCAACCAGCGACAGCGAGCGCCAGCCTTGGCGCAGGTATTCGGTAGGGGGCGGGAAGTGGCTGTTGCAGTCGAGCACGGCGCGCTTGAGGCTGACGAAGGCGACCAGGTCGAGTTCGCCGAGGTCGATGCCACGCTCGCGATAGTTATGCGCCTTCTTGCGCAGGGTTGGTGCCAGGCGCGCCTGCATTTCGCTGGCGGGAATGCGTTTGGGGCGCGCTTCGCGACGCACCAGTTGGCTCAGGGAAAAGGCGCTGCGGCGCCGCTCCAGTTCGGCGCGCCACTCGTCATTGAGGCGCCGGCCTTCATCGAGCACGAAAAACACTTCGAAATTGGCATCGCGAAACAGCACGTCCGGCGGCTCCTGGCCGCTGGGCGTGAAGTCATTGCTGTGATGGCGCACGTTCAGCGCTTGCAGCAGGCGTTGACAGACCCAACGCTCACGCTCCCATTTCTTGGCGTTGGAGAGGAAGGCATTGGCTTGTTCGGCCTGGTGCGTAAGTAAGCGCAGATAATCGGAATCGTCCATGTCTGAAGCTTAGCCGCAGCGCTTACCCGCATGCCAGTGCCTGCAGCTTCGGTCGTTCCAGTGAGCGTGGAAATCCAGCTGGGCTTTGTTGGCTGTTGTCGATCAATGGCAGGGCAGTCGCCATTGCAGTTGCTCTGCCGGCAAAATCAAATTCGAGTACCGGTGTAGACTGCCGGGCATGGCGATGAATGAAGGAGAGGGTGTGCGCGCATGATCGCTTCCAACCTGCTGGCGTTCTCCACCTTGTTGGTCGGCTGGCTGGTCTACGGGCTGGCGCTGCTCTGGGCGGTGGCGCGGGCGCCCTGGGTCGAGCTGTTCAGTGATCTGCGCCGCCAGCATCTGCTGTTCGGCACCATGCTCGCGCTGTTCCTGCTTTGGCTGGTGCGCCGCGATTTCGACTCCGGGCTTTCCTATCACTTCATCGGTATGACCGCCGTAACCCTGTTGCTTGATTGGCCACTTGCCGTGCTGGCGGGACTGGCGGCGCAGCTTGGCCTGCTGGCTATCGGTCGTATGGACCTGGCCTCGCTCGGTATCAACGGCGTGCTGCTGGTGCTGATTCCGGTGCTGGTCACCGAGCTGTGCGCAATCCGTGTAGAACGCGCGCAGCCGCGCAACCTGTTCGTCTACATCTTCTTCTGCGGGTTCTTCCCGGCGGCATTGGCGACCCTGATGACCTTGCTCGGCGGTCTCGCCCTGTTGTGGATGGATGGGCTGTTCCCCATGCCGCCCTGGCTGGACGACTTTGCCGGCTACCTGTGGCTGGTGGCGTTCCCCGAAGCCTTTATCAACGGCACCATCGTCACCGCGTTGGTGGTGTTCTACCCGGACTGGTTGGAAACCTTCAACCGCAGCCGTTACCTGCAGGCGCCCTGGAAGGAGAGTGATCGCGGCGAGTGAATGACGCCGTATTGGCCGATTGAATGGCGGCGAGCGGATTGATCCCCGTCAATATCTGAAACGGGCCTGCCGCCATGCTGTGAGAAACGCCTCCGAGGGACTCGATATGAGTGTTCACAGCTGGGCAAGAAACGTTGTTCAGGACGACTTACATGACGCCGAAGTGCAGGGCCATGAGCCTGTCGTGGCATTGCGTGCGCTGCTGTCGGAGGTCGTACAGCGGAGCAAGTCGCTACGTGATCCCGAGGAGCTGGCGCACGAACTGCAGTTTCTCGCCGACAACCTCGACGATGACCGCGACTACGCTTTTATGCGGCCATAGAAAGCTGCATAGCAACCTGTAGGAGCCGGCTTGCTGGCGATGCTCTTGTACTTGATCGCCCGCAAGCGGGCTCCTACGGACAAGCTGCGCTAGTCACGATGCTTTCCTCGTCGCCAAGAGTGGTAGCGAGAGACGAGCCAATCGGCTCTTTCCAGGCCTGTAATCAATGCGGGCGCGTCGGCAGGTCGCCGCTGAACAGCTCGTCTTCCAGGTCATTGCCGGGAATCGCATGCTCTTCGGCAGCCCAGGCGCCCAGATCGATCAGCTTGCAGCGTTCGCAGCAGAAGGGGCGGTAGGTGTTTTCGGCTTTCCACTCGACGGGTGCGCTACAGGTTGGGCATTGAACGGTAATGGTCATGGTTGGCCTCCGCGCAGGGTCAGGTAAAAGTTGTGCAGGCGCTCGACCTCCGCGTCCAGCCAGGCCATATCACGATCATTGACCAGCACGTCGTGAGCATGGCGCAGGCGCTCTTCGCGGCTGGCCTGGGCCTGCATGATGGCGCGAACCTGTTCTTCCGAACTCTGATCGCGTGCGATGGTGCGTTGCACCTGCAACTCGGCAGGCGTGTCGACGACCAATATGCGTTGGGTCATCTGCCGCTGGCCGGACTCGACCAGTAGTGGCGACACCAGAATGGCATAGGGCGATTCTGCGCGCGCCAGCACCTGAACGATCTCCTGACCGATCAGCGGATGCAGCAGGCTTTCCAGCCAGCGGCGTTGCTCGGGGGCGGCAAATATCAGCTTGCGCAGTGCGGCGCGGTCCAGCTCGCCATTGGCTTGCAGTACGCCTGCACCAAAGTGCTCAACAATCTTTGCCAGCGCCGGACGCCCTGGCTCCACCACCCAGCGCGCCGCATGATCGGCGTCCGCCACGTGCACGCCGCGTTCGATAAAGCCTTGCGCCACCGCGCTCTTGCCGCTGCCAATGCCGCCAGTCAGGCCGAGTATCCAGGGTTTCATCACGCCAATGCGGTCTCGTTACTGCTCAAGGCCGCGATTGTAGGGGGGATTGCTGGATGATGCGAACCGCGTGTACCGCGATCCGTCATCCCCGCGAAGGCGGGGACCCAGCTCGTGGAGTCAGGATAACTCCTGGACTCCCGCTTTCGCAGGAATGACGAGTGTCGCTGGGTTAGCTCAAACCCTGTAGGAGCCGCGCCCCGCGGCGAATGGTGCTGAGGTTCAGCGCTAAATTCAAAAGCTTCGCCCCGGGGCGGGGCTCCTACAACTTGGGCAACTATGGCTGTTTGACTCAAAACCCAGCGAACTTCAGATAACTGCCGGTAATCACATCGCCCCACAGCAGGGCGATCCACCCGGCAATCGCCAGATAAGGGCCGAAGGGAATCGGCGTGCCGGAATCGCTGCCACGCATGCGCAGCATGATTACACCGAGCACCGCCCCGACCAGCGACGACAGCAGAATGGTCAGCGGCAGAACCTGCCAGCCACCCCAGGCCCCGAGCATCGCCAGTAGCTTGAAGTCACCGTAACCCATACCTTCCTTGCCGGTGATCAGCTTGAACAGCCAGTACACCGACCACAGGCTCAGATAACCGGCAATTGCACCCCACAGAGCATCCTCCAGGCTGGTGAAAAGCCCGAAGTAATTGACGATCAAGCCCAGCCACAGCAACGGCAGCACTAGTACATCCGGCAGAATCTGGTGATCGGCATCGATCAAACTCATCGCCAGCAGCCCCCAGGCCAGCACCAGCATCGCCCCAGCCTGCCAGGTAAACCCGAAATGCCAGGCGACGTAAGCGGAAAGCAGCCCGCAGGCCAGTTCGACGATGGGGTAACGCTTGCTGATTGGGGTTTTGCAGTTCGAACACTTGCCGCGCAGGAACAAATAGCTGATGACCGGGATGTTCTCCCAGGGCTTTATCTCATGGCCGCATTGCGGGCAGCAGGAATTGGGCAGGATCAGGTTGAAGGTCTGAGCGGTTGGTGCTGGCGGCAACTCCAGCACCTCGCGCGCCTGGCTCTGCCAATCACGTTGCAGCATCACCGGTAGGCGATAGATCACTACGTTGAGGAAGCTGCCAACCAGCAGGCCCAGTAGCAGAGCGCACAAAACAAAGGCCAGCACATGGCTGGCCAAAAAGTCGAGTACAGGCATTAATCAGACCACTGCGCCTAGCTGGAAGATTGGCAGGTACATGGCGATGATCAGGCCGCCTACCAGTACACCCAGTACCGACATGATGATCGGTTCCATCAGGCTGGTGAGGCCGTCGACCATATTGTCCACTTCAGCCTCATAGAAGCTGGCCACCTTGTCGAGCATTTCATCCAGCGCGCCGGACTCCTCTCCGATGGCCGTCATCTGCACGGCCATGCTGGGAAAGGTGCCGGTTGTACGCATGGAGAAGTTAAGCTGCATACCGGTGGATACATCGGCCTTGATCTTGTTGGTGGCATTCTTGAAGACCACGTTGCCGGTGGCACCAGCTACCGAATCGAGTGCATCCACCAGCGGTACGCCTGCCGCAAAGGTAGTGGAAAGGGTCCGCGCAAAGCGGGCTACAGCGGATTTATAGAGGATGTCACCAACAATGGGGAGCTTCAGAACGCCACGGTCGACAGAATCACGAAGTTTTTGCGAGCGTTTCATAGCTTCCCTGAAGCTAAAGGCTGCAGCGAATATTCCAAGTAGAAAAATGAACCACCACTCCTGAAGAAATTGCGATATGCCAATGACCATCAGTGTGAACGCAGGTAGCTCAGCGCCAAAGTTGGCGAAAACTTCCTCGAATTGCGGTACAACTTTAATGAGCAAAATGGCTGAGACGATGATGGCGACCACCACAACAGCGATTGGATAGTTCATCGCCTTCTTGATCTTGGCCTTCAGGGCTTCGGTCTTTTCTTTGTAGGTGGCAATTCGGTCCAGCAGGTTTTCCAGGGCACCGGCCTGTTCGCCAGACTCCACCAGGTTGCAATACAGTTCATCGAAGTATTGCGGCTTCTTGCGCAGCGAAGCCGCAAAGCTGTTACCAGCAGCCACTTCTTGCTTCACTTCGTCGACCAGTTTGCGCATGTTGGGGTTGTCAAAACCTTCAGCAATAATGTCGAAGGACTGCAGCAGTGGTACACCCGCCTTCATCATGGTCGCCATCTGCCGGGTAAACAGGGCGATGTCCATGGGCTTGATCTTTTTGCCGGCCCCGCCAAGCGAGATGCTCGACTTCTTACGTACCTTGGTCGGGTTGATGCCTTGCTTTCTAAGGTGAGCCTTAACCAGGGATGGGTTTTGGCCGCTGATCTCTCCTTTGACGACGGCGCCACTTTTGTTCTTGCCTTCCCAGGTGAATACACTGGTTTTTAGAGCTCTTTCCGCCATGGTTAATCCTTGGTTACGCGGTTGACTTCCTCAAGGCTGGTGACCCCTTGCATGGCCTTGAGCAAAGCGGAGGTGCGCAGGTCATTAAAGCCGTCTTTACGCATCTGCGCGGCAATATCAATGGAGTTGCCTTCCTCCATGATAATCCGCTGCAGGTTGGGCGTGTTTTTAACCACTTCATAAATACCGACACGGCCTTTGTAACCGCCCTTGCAGTTATCGCAACCGACCGGGCCGTAGATTTTGAATGTGCCGATCTTGTCTTCGGGGAAACCTTCGGCCAGCAGCGTCTCGCGCGGTACGTTCACTTCCTTCTTGCAGTTGTTGCACAGCTTGCGCGCCAGACGCTGGGCGATGATCAGGTTGACCGAGGTGGCGATATTGAAGGAAGGCACGCCCATATTGCGCAGGCGGGTCAGGGTTTCCGCGGCGCTGTTGGTGTGCAGGGTGGACATCACCATATGCCCGGTCTGCGCGGCCTTGACGGCAATAGAGGCTGTGTCCAGGTCGCGGATCTCACCGACCATGATGATGTCCGGGTCCTGACGCAGAAAGGCGCGCAGCGCCTGGGTGAAGTCCATGCCCTGCTTGGGGTTGACGTTGACCTGGTTGATACCCTCCAGGTTGATCTCCACCGGGTCTTCGGCGGTGGAAATATTCACATCAGGCGTGTTGAGGATGTTCAGGCCGGTGTAGAGCGACACCGTCTTGCCCGAGCCAGTGGGGCCGGTGACCAGAATCATGCCCTGAGGCTGTTTGAGGGCGCTCATATACAGCTCTTTCTGCTCCTCCTCGTAGCCCAGTGCGTCGATGCCCATCTGCGCGCTTGTGGGGTCGAGAATCCGCATCACGATCTTTTCGCCCCAGAGTGTGGGCAGGGTGTTGACGCGAAAGTCGATGGCCTTGCTCTTGGAGATCTTCATCTTGATCCGGCCATCCTGCGGCTTGCGGCGCTCAGAGATATCTAGCGCGGCCATCACCTTGAGACGGGCGGAAATTCGCGGCGCCAGCTGGATGGGCGGGCGAGCGACCTCATGGAGGATGCCGTCGGTACGAAAGCGTACCCGATAGGCTTTTTCGTAAGGCTCGAAGTGCAGGTCGGAAGAGCCGCCTTTGATGGCATCCAGCAGCATCTTGTTGACGAAGCGCACTACCGGCGCATCGTCAGCGTCGGCGCCACCTTCGCCGACCGACTTCTCATCATCAACCGCCTCGACATCCAGCCCATCCAGATCAACGTCTGCCAGCTCGTCCATGCCGCTATTGGCCGAGTCGAAGAACTTGTCGATGGCATCGCCGAGTTTGTCGTCCTCGACCAAAATTGCTTCTGTGGTCAGGCCGGTGCTGAACTGCACATCGGTGACGGCCTGGTGATTGGTCGGGTCGGAGAGCGCCACGAACAGTTTGTTGCCTCTGCGCCAGAGCGGCAGCACACGATGCTGGCG
This sequence comes from Ectopseudomonas oleovorans, assembly GCF_029845265.1. NCBI lineage: Bacteria > Pseudomonadati > Pseudomonadota > Gammaproteobacteria > Pseudomonadales > Pseudomonadaceae > Ectopseudomonas > Ectopseudomonas oleovorans. The sequence continues at coordinate 2,428 of NZ_JAOCLK010000005.1, read as the reverse complement.
AACCAGTTTCTCGCTGACCAGATCCCGTGGCTGGCCTTCTTTGTCGATTACATTCAGATCGAAAAAAGCCACGCCGAACTGTTCGGCGGCCAACTCGGCCAGGACTCGGCTTTTCACCAGCTTGTTCTGCACCAGATAGGTCACCAGCGGCAGCTTGTTGCGCTGGGCCTGCAGTTGGGCCTGCTGGGCGGATTTTTCGTCCATCAGTTCGGCCTGTGCCAACTGCCTGGCCAGGCCTGAAAGGGAAATGCTCTCGTTCATCACGCGCTCCACAAACAATACCTGCCTTATAACCTAGTCGCCCGTGGCTGCCAAACGAGGCTAGTTGAGGTGACGAAAATTGGCAGTTAGTGCCGGAGTGAGCTTTTCCGCATGCAAGAATGGATGTTGTTTGAGGTCCCCAATATCTGTCATCCCTCAAACATATCCGTCAAGAGGACCAAGGCCTTGCCGCTCTCGGCTCGGAACGTCGTCCCCGCGTAGGCGGGAACCCAGAAAACCCACAGCACCTGGGCTGGCCGACTTGCTGGTAAGGTTGGCACGCTGCCTGCATTGGTAGGGCCAGGTCACCGACCTATCCATCCCTAGGAGAGAAAACATGAAAGCTCAAATGCAAAAGGGTTTTACCCTGATCGAATTGATGATCGTGGTTGCGATTATTGGTATTCTGGCGGCCGTTGCGCTGCCGGCTTATCAGGACTATACCGTACGCACCCGGATCACCGAAGGATTGAATCTGGCGCAACCTGCAAAATTAGCTATTGCTACAGAAGGTTCTGCTTCAGCCGCTGATCTGGCTCGAGTGGCTACCACTTGGAATGCTCAGGCGAACAACCTTGGCGCGACTTCCAAGTATGTTACTTCTGTGTTGATTACTGGCGCATCTGGTCTGATTACCATTACCTATGATGCGACCGACGTAGGTGTCGCTGCTGCTGCGAATACCTTGACTTTGACTCCTTGGATTCGTGACTCCGCGGCTGGCCAGTCTCTCTCTGCTGCTCAAGCCGCTGGTGTTACCGGTTCTATCGATTGGGGTTGTGCGTCTGCCACGAATGTTACCGCTACAGCGAACGGGATTACTCCTCTTGCCGCAGGTACTTTGCTAGCTAAGTACGCTCCGGCTGAGTGCCGTTAATTGCGGTATCTCAACTAAAGCTAATAGGAATAGATCCCGGTTTATTCCCAGTTAGTTTGATCTAAACAGCGCCCTGCACCTGCGGGGCGTTGTGCTGTTTGGGGTTTAGGGGCTTTCTCCTTTTGACTCCCATCTGTTGCTAAAATCTGTCTGGAAGTTGCCAATGTCCGCCCGTTTCAAGGTCTTTTTTATTCATCTGCTTTGTTCTCTGGCTATCGCGCTAGGCGCCCTGGGTCTGGTATTCGGGCTCTGGTACCCCGCCCCCCTGCACTTGGCGCTGGGTGTGACCTCGATCTTTCTGCTGCTGCTGGCGGTCGATGTGACGCTGGGGCCATTGTTGACCCTTGTGGTCTACAAAACCGGCAAGAAGTCTCTCAAATTCGATCTGACGGTGATCGTGGCGTTGCAACTGGCCGCCTTGGGCTATGGCCTGTGGACGGTCGCGCAAGGCCGGCCGGCCTGGCTGGCCTTCAATGTCGACCGTTTCGATGTGGTACCGGTGGTGGATATCGACACGCGCCGGCTGGCTGAAGCGCTACCCCAGTATCAAGCGCCTGCGTGGACGGGGCCACGCTGGGTAGCGGCCGTTCGGCCGGTCGATGGCGAACGGCGCAATGAAATCCTATTCGAGGTAGTCCTGGGGGGGAGCGATATTGCCCAGCGTCCCGAGCTCTATCGCCCCCTGGCAGACTTGGCCGGACAGATGAAAAGCAGGGCCCAAAATCTGGATCAGCTTGTTGCGTTCAATGAGGGCGATACTGTGGCGGCTGTTCTTGCGGCATGGCCGCAGGCAACGGGCTGGCTACCCTTGATGGCGCGGGTGCAGCCCATGGTAGTGCTATTGGCGGATGACAACACGATGGTGCTCGCTATTGTGCCGCTTCGGCCGTGGCTATAACGGAAGCCAGAAACAAACTTTGGTTTACGACTTTTTCGGCCAGGGGAAACCAGAGGAACCTAAAGACAGGCCACGATTTCTTCGATCCTTGGGCGCGTAGTCTGCCCCCGGTTCCCGTCGGCAGATAGGAAAAACATAAGTCTGGGGGCAGCTTTACAGTGGCGGCTTTTACAGTACCAACCGCATCGACAAATCCACTGCCTTCACATCCTTGGTCAGCGTCCCCAGTGAGATGTAATCCACGCCCGTTTCGGCAAATGCGCGCAAGGTGCTGTCGTTGATGCCGCCCGAGGCTTCGAGCTTGGCGCGGCCGGCGGTGAGTCTTACGGCTTCGCGCATGTCTTGTAGTGACAACTCGGTAAGACGGATCAATTTCGTAGGATGGGTGAAAT